>JAHWKP010000100.1 GCA_019347775.1 Actinomycetota bacterium
CTGCAGAAACCGGGCCGGACGGTACATGTCCCATACCCACGCGTCTTCCAGCTCGATCTCGAAGAAGACCGACCCGTCCACCTGGCGGGTGTGCATCTCCACCTTGTTGGCCAGATAGAACCGGCGCTCGGTCTCCACCACGTACCGGAACATCGGCAAGACGTCCCGGTACTCCTTGTAGATCTGGAGCTCGACCTCGGTCTCGTACCGCTCCAGGTCCTCTTCGCTCATCGGGCGACTCCCCGGCGTTGGAATCGGAAGCGTACCACCGGCCACCGACACGAAGGGGCCAGCCTCACATCCGTCCCCAGCGGGTGACCGGCCAGACCCGGACGAACGCCCGCCCGATCACCTCCCGCTCCTGGATGAACGTGGGCCGGCTGTTGCACAGGAAGCGACTGTCCTTGGAGTTCTCCCGGTTGTCGCCCATCACCCAGAGGCCGCCCTGCGGGATGGCCACGGGGTCGAAATCGCTGGTGAAGACGCCTGGCGGCAGGTAGGGCTCGACGAGGCGGCGGCCGTTCACGAACACGGCGCCGTCGCGTCCCTCGACTGTCTCACCGGGTAGGCCGATCACCCGCTTGATGAAGTCTTGCTCCTGCTGCGGAGGGTCGACCAGGTGCAACCAGCGGCCGATGTCGCGCAACGGGCGGAGGAAGAACGACACATCGTCTTCGACGGCTGGGCGTCCGTCCTCCTCCGTGCCGTATCCAGGCGGGAAAACCACAATGTCGCCCCGATTGGGCTCCCGGTAAACATAGGAAAGGCGAGACACGAGGACCCGGTCATTGAGCTGGAGCTGCGGCAGCATCGAGCCGGACGGGATCACCCGCACATCGACCGCAACCAGTCGTGCGACCACGACCATGGCGAACGCCAGCAAGATGATGGCCACTACTTCGACCAACACCCGCTTGGCCGTGGCCGGCTGCGCCGGCATGGGCGGAAGCCCTTCGAGGTCTTCCCGCTCGTCGCGGAGATCCCAGGCGATCAACTTTGGGTCGGTGGCCGCCCGCTCAGGACTCAGCTGAAGCGGTTTCGGCCTCTTCGCCCTGCTCGGCTGCGGGAGCTTCGGTCTGGTCGGCGACAGGCGCCTCGGTCTGCTCCGCGGCGGCGACCTCGGCTGAGGCGGTCTGCTCCGCGGCCGCGGCATCCTCGGCCGCAGCCGCCCGGGCGGCAGCCCGCGCCTTGCCCTTCTCACCAGGCAGAGGCCTCGGCGTCTGCTTTTCCTTGATCTTGGCCGCCTTGCCGATGCGATCGCGCAGGTAGTACAGCTTGGCCCGGCGCACCTGGCCCCGAGCGGTTACCTCGATGTGATCGAGAACCGGCGAATGAACCGGGAAGGTCCGCTCGACCCCCACGCCGAAGCTGATCTTGCGCACGGTGAAGGTCTCCCGCGCGCCGGAGCCCTGCCTGCGGATGACCGCTCCCTGGAAGACCTGCACACGCTCCCGAGCGCCTTCGATCACCTTCACATGGACCTTGAGCGTGTCACCCGGGGAAAAGGCGGGCACGTCGTCGCGGAGCGACGGCATGTCTATGAAATCGGTGCGGTTCATGGCGCGTCGGTACTCCTTGTTATCGGCTCTTCGCGCAAGCGCTCATCGCGGTGCGTGCGGGGCCCCCAACCCCGCCCGCGCGGCTCTAATGCTCGCGGTGGATAACCCTAGCCGAGGCTGCCTGCCTCCCTAGCCCAGGTTGCCCGCCTCCAGTTCGCTCAGCAGCCTCTGTTCCTCTTCCGAGAGGCCGCCACGGGCGGCGATGAGGTCAGGACGTCGCTCCAGCGTGCGGGCGATCGACTGGGCCCGGCGCCACCTGGCAACCCGCGCGTGGTCCCCCGACAACAGAACCTCCGGGACGGTCCAGCCCCGGAAATCTGCCGGGCGAGTGAATTGAGGGTGCTCCACGAAACCCGCCCGGAACGACTCCTCCTCGCCGGACGCCGCGTTTCCCATGACGCCTGGAACCAGCCGTGTTACCGCCTCCACCACCGCCATGGCCGGTACCTCTCCCCCCGCCAGCACCGCATCACCCACGCTGATCTCGCCGTCGGCGAGGTGGTCGGCTACCCGCTGGTCGACGCCCTCGTAACGCCCGCAGATGAGCGAAAGCCCCTCGCCCCGGGCCAACTCCACGACGAGTTGCTGATCCAGAGGCCTGCCGGCGGCTGAAAGCACATAGAGCGGACGAGGGGGCTCGACCGCCTCGACCGCCTGGAACACGGGATCCGGCGACAGCACCATGCCGGCGCCCCCACCGAAGGGGGAATCGTCGACCGCCTGGTGGACCCCGCCCGCCCAATCCCTCAGGTTGTGGGCCCGTAGATCCAGCGACCCGACGGCCCGCGCCTTGCCGATCAGTCCGGTGTCGAAGAAAGCCTCGATCAGATCCGGAAAGATCGTAAAGACATCAATCCTCATACTGTTGGCTCTTCGCGCAAGCGCTCATCGCTGTCTGCGGGGGGCCCCACCCCCGCAGCTTCGCCGGAGCGTGATGACACTTCGATCAGGCCTTCGGGGATGTCGACTTTGACGGTTCGGTCCTCGTGGGAGACGACGAACTTGCACGGAATCAGTCCGCCATTGTCGAGCACCAGAAGGTCGCTGGCGGGATTGTTCTCTACCGAGTTCACGGTCCCGAGTTCGCTGCCGTCGCTGTCGATTACAGACGAGCCGATCAACTCGTGGACCCACAGCGCATCTTCGTCGCGATCGTCCTCGGGGGGTTCGGCGAGGAGGACCTTGCCCCGCAGGTCGTCGGCCTGCTCGCGGCTGCCGATGCCTTCGAACTGCACGAGGTGACGGTCCTGGAACGGGCGCGAGGCCGTCACGGTGAGAACGGCCGTCTCGACGTCGAAGACGGTGCCGGGATCGAGCCGGCCCGCTCGGTTCGTCGTCAGCTGTACAACCACCTCGCCGCGCAACCCGTGGGGCCGCACGATACGGCCTATCTCGAGTAGGCCCACCGGCTTTGGATCAGTCGATTATCTCGACGTCCGCGTCGAGGCCTTCCTTGGCTGCCGCGGCGCGCACGAGCGTGCGGATGGACTGAATCACGTGACCGCGACGGCCGATAATCCGACCGACATCGTCGGGCGCGGTGAACACCTGGAACTCGATACGGCCTCGATCTTCGATGGTTTCGATCGAGACGGAGTCCGGATCCTCGACCAGCTCACGAACGATGAAGTCGAGCACGTTGTGCGCAGTGTCGCCTGATACCTGGTTGCCCACGTCCTCCTGCACGTCGCTCATGACGCGTCGGTCTCAGTCGCCTCGGCGGCTGTTTCGGCCTCCGGCTCAGCTGCCTCGGAGGCAGGAGTTTCGGGTTCAGCCGCAGCAGCCTCAGGCTCAGCTGCCGGGGCCTCTGCCTTGAGGGGCTCCGCTGCCTTGGCGGGCTCGGGCTTGGCCGGGTGGACGCGAGGCGGGTCGCCGGGCTTGAACTGCTCCCACGTGCCGCTGATCCTCAGCAGCTTCTCGACGGTCTCAGTCGGCTGAGCCCCCTCGCGGAGCCAGCGCAGCACCTTCTCGTCCTCGATGAGGATCGTCGAGGGCTCGTGGCGGGGCTGATAGGTGCCCACGATCTCGATGAATCGACCGTCACGCGGCGAACGGGCGTCGGCCGCTACCACCCGATAGGTGGGTTGCTTCGTCTTGCCGACTCGCATGAGCCGCAACTTCACTGCCACTGTCTGATCTCCTGTCGTGTGTTTCCCGGATTTCCCATGACTTCCGGCTTCAACCCCGCGGGGTGTCCTTCAGCATCTCTGCCAGCAGGTCCTCCGGTCGGCCATCAGCGGCCCCCGCAGGCACCGGCGCAGCGCCGTTCGGGCCAATCTTTGCTTTACGACCCTTGCCCTTCTTGCCGGCCTTCCCCATTCCTGGGATCCGGGCGACGTTCCTCATCATCTTCTGCATTTCCTTGAACTGTTTGAGCAGCATGTTCACGTCAGACGTGGTCAAACCGCTGCCCTTGGCGATACGCGACCGGCGGGAACCGTCGATAAGGCGGGGGTCCCGGCGTTCGGCCGGTGTCATCGACCGGATGATCGCCTCGACCCGGGCGATTTCCCGGTCGTCCACTTCAGCGTCCTTCAACTCCTTGGGGAGCCCAGGAAGCATACCCACCAGCGACTGGAGCGGGCCCATCTTCTTGACCTGTTGCAGCTGCTCCAAGAAATCCTCGAGCGTCAACTGGCCTTCCGCTAGTGCGGCTGCACCCTTGCTGGCCACGTCGGCGTCGAAGTTGGCTTCCGCCTTTTCGATCAGCGTGAGCATGTCGCCCATACCCAGGATGCGGCCCGCCATGCGGTCGGGATGGAATGCCTCCAGGTCGGACAGCTTCTCCCCGACCGAGGCGAAAGCGATGGGTCGGCCGACGACCTGCTTCACCGAGAGCGCCGCTCCGCCGCGGGCGTCGCTGTCGAGCTTGGAGAGCAGGATGCCGTCGAGGGCCAGACGGTCGTGGAACTCCCGGGCGACGGTCACCGCCTCCTGGCCGGCCATGGCATCTATGACCAGAAACGTGTAATCGGGCTCGACCGCCTCAGAAATGTTGGCGACTTCGGCCATGAGCGCGTCGTCGAGCGTGTGGCGTCCGGCGGTGTCGACGATGAGCACATCCCGTCCGCGGCGGCGGGCCTCTTCGAGACCGCCCTTCGCCACGGCCACGGGGTCGTTTGTCCCCGGGGCCGCGGGGGTGTCCCCCGAGTGATGGTCGGCGCCGGTCGACCAGACCGGCACGCCCGCCTGGCGCCCAAGCACCTCGAGCTGGGTAATGGCAGCCGGGCGCTGCAGGTCGGCGGCGACCAACAGCGGGTTGCGTCCCTGCTGTTTGAACCAGAGGCCGAGCTTTCCGGCCGCGGTGGTCTTACCGGCACCCTGGAGTCCGGCCAGCAGAACCACGGTGGGCGGCTTGGACGAGTAGGTGATCCTCAGGCTCTCGCCGCCCAGGGCCGAGATCAGTTCCTGGTGGACGATCTTGACGACCTGCTGAGCCGGACTGAGGCTGGCCGAAAGATCGGCTCCGAGGCACTGCTCGCGGATGCGAGACACCATCTGTCGGGCGACGCCCAGCTCGACGTCCGCCTCCAGGAGGGCGACCCGGATCTCGCGGAGAGCGGCGTCTACCTCTTCGGGACCAAGCCGTCCCCGGCCGCGAAGGCGCGTGAAGATCCCCTCGAAGCGGCCGGAAAGAGACTCGAACATGAACGTTCCAGGGTAGTTGCCGCCCTACCGGCGGTGGTCAGCGCCTAGTCGAACTGCGGTTGCGACTCCCGGGGTTCCGAGTCGACACCGGGACCCGTTTCCACCGGGGCGAGATGCTCGTCGGTGACGGCCGGCACCGTGAACACGGCCCCGTCAGAGGCGTCGATGAGAAAGGCCGGCACGAGGTAGTCCCCAGCCAGTTGCTGCACGTTGCCTACCTGCAGCAGGAGCACGAGGCGAATACCCGTGACCACCGTCTCTACGGCTGTCCCGTCCCGCGGGTCGGGCGCGACCGCGGGCTCTGCGCCTCCCGGCGGGGGCACCGTCGCCGTGGGCTGCAGCCGGCTCAGCGCCTCCCTGGCTCCGACGAGCGGATATCTCCCGAGCAGCTCCACGTCGGGAACCATTCCCGTACCGGCCACTACTTCGGCGTCCTCGCCGATCGACAAGTGGGTCTCCATTCCGACCGCGGCGAGCCCGCCGACTGACACCTCGGCCAGAACCTCCCACGCCGATCCGTCGGCGGCGGCGGCGAGAGTCGTGCGGGCGACTTCCAGGCCCATGGCGTTGAGGACCTCGCGGGTACGGCTTTCCGCGGCCTGGGGATCGGGAAGCTCGAACGAGGGCTCGTCGGACTCGAATGGGAAGGGACGGGTTACCGGAGTCGGATCCGGACACACCTGTGCGCACACCTGGCCGGGCGGACACGCCACCGGCGGACACCGCGCCTCCTCAGTGGCCGACCCCTGACTTTCGGAGCCAGTCGATCCGCTCGAGGTGCCGCCCTGAGCAGAGCCTGACGTGCCGACCCCGGACGCGGGGCAGGAGACGGTTCCGTCCGAGGACACCACCGCGTCCGGGCGGTCGAGACATTCCGCGTCGCCCCGTGTGAGGGTCCACGGGTGCCCGGGCGCCTTGCCGACCCGGAGAACGCGGTCGCTGCCGCTGTCGGTGACGAGGAAGGCGCTGTCGGTGGAACGGGCGTCGGATCCGGCGGTCATCCCCAAGGCCACGCTGAGGGCCGTCACTATCTCCGGACTCGTCGCCGCGTTGAGCCGATCACCCCTGGTCCTC
>JAHWKP010000101.1 GCA_019347775.1 Actinomycetota bacterium
GCACCTGGGCCGACTTGGCGAACGCACCGACCAGCAGCAGGATCAAGCCGGCGACCAGGTCGCCGTCGTTCTCGGAGAAGACCTGGCCGGCGCGCTCGAAGGTGGTCAGGAAGTCCAGCGTGCCGGTGCTGCGAAACAGGAAGTAGGTGCCCAGCACCAGGCCGACGTCGCCCACCACGTTGATGACGAAGGCCTTGATCCCGGCGGCCGTCGCGGTGGCGCGCCGGTACCAGAAGCTGATCAGCAGGTAGGAGGCCGCGCCGACGAAGGCCCACCCGATGATCAGCAACAGGAAGTTGCCCGCCAGGACGAGCAGCACCATCGAGAAGACGAAGAAGTTCAGGTAGCTGAAGAAGCGCACATAGCCGCGGTCGCCGGCCATGTAGGCCACCGCCCAGAGGTGGATCAGCGCCGAGACCCCGGTGACCACCAGCAGCATCAGGACCGACAGCGGGTCGACGAGGATCGACACCTCGGCGTCGAGCCCCGCCGTGGCGGCGTAGTCCCACAGCGCGGAGACGAGCCGACGGCCCTCGGCGGGCTCGCCCTGGAGCGCGAGGAACGCGCCGACGGCGCAGGCGAAGGACGCGAACAGGGCGGCCGTGCCCACGTAGCCCGCGGCGCGCCCGCGCCAGAGGCGGAAGCCAAGGGCGGTGACGATCATGCCGCCCAGGGGCAGGGCGAGGGCGAGCCAGGCCCACGTGGTGGCGCTCACGAGTGGTCGCTCCGGCGGGTCGGAGGGGCCACTACCCCTGCAGCTCCCGCATCTCGTCCACGTCGATGGGCAGGTTGCGCCGGTACAGCGCGACGATGATGCCCAGGCCGATCACGACCTCGCTTGCGGCAACGACCATGACCATGAGCGCGAAGATCTGGCCGTCGCCGCCGCCGTGCATGCGGTTGAAGGCGATCAGCGCCAGGTTGACGGCGTTGAGCATCAGCTCGATGCACATGAACATCACCAGCACATTTCGGCGTACCAGCAGGCCGACCGCCCCGATCGTGAAGAGCGCCGCAGCGAGGGTGAGGTACCACTCGCCCCCGAGGCTCATGACGTTTCCCTTCTCTTTGCCAGGAGGACGGCGCCTATTACGGCGATCACCAGCAGTAGTGAGGTCAGTTCGAATGCGAAGAGGTAGCGAGTGAAGAGCGCCCGGGCCAAAGTGGGCACGTTGCCGCCGGGACCCTCGGCGACTCCTGCTACGGCTTGGGCACCTGTCGCCCACTGGGCGCCGCCGAGGAACACCAGCTGGGCCAGTGCCAGAAGGCCCAGGATCACGGCGACGGGTCTTTGGCCCCGGAGCGGTTCGTAGGCCAAGTTCTCGGCCTGGTCGACGCCGAGCAGCATGATCACGAAGAGGAACAGCACCACGATGGCCCCGGCGTAGACGATCACCTGGACGGCCGCGAGCAGGTGTGCCTCCTGAGCCAGGAAGAGCACGGCCACGCCGAACAGCGTCATAACGAGCATCAGCGCGGAGTGAACAGGATGGCGCGACAGCACGACGCCGAGAGCACCGGCGAGTATGGCAATCGCGCTGACAACGAATACCGCCAGGTCGACCTTGGTGGCCGCGAGCAGGAGCGAGGCGGTCATGACTTCGACTGTCCCTTCTCCGGCGCACGCACGCCATATCCGAGCTCCGCGGTCCAGAGGACTTCGCCTTCGTAGGCAGCCACGCCGGAGGGGGAAGTGGCCCGCAGCCAGGCCGAGGTGTGTTCGTCCTCACCCTCTCGCCAGTCCTCCCACGGCATCTGGCGGGGGCGCCCGTCGTCATCGACCAGCAACTCGTCCTTGCCATAAATCGCGTCGTCGCGGTTGGTGAAGGAGAACTCGAACAGCTTGCTCTCGGTGATGGCTCCCGTCGGGCAGGCCTCGACACAGAGGTCGCAGTGGATGCAGCGCAGGTAGTTGATCTCGTAGACGTAGCCGTAACGCTCGCCCGGCGACACTGGGTCGTCGGGCGGGTTGTCGGCGCCACGCACGTGGATGCAGTCCGCCGGACACACGCCCGAGCAGAGCTCACAGCCGATGCACTTCTCCATCCCGTCCTCGTACCGGTTGAGTACGTGCCGCCCGTGCAGCCGCGGCGGCTTGGGGCCCTTCTCCTCCGGATAGGAGACGGTGACCTTCCGTCCCGGAAGCAGCTGTCGGAGCGTGACCAAGAACCCGTCGAGGTAGCCCATCAGCTGGACACCCCCACCGAATCAGGAGCGGTCCGGCCGACGCGTAAGGCCTGGGCCAGCATCAGCCACCCCAAAAGTCCGGCACCGAAGACGACGAAGCCCCACACGTTGCTGATGCGCATGCCGGCCAGAACGAGCAGCCACAGCAGCGAAAGAGGAATGAGAACCTTCCACCCCAGATCCATCAGCTGGTCGTAGCGGAGCCGGGGCAGGGTGGCGCGGAACCAGACGTACATGAACAAGAAGATGAAGGTCTTGGCGACGAACCACAGGATGGGCCACAGCCAAGGCAGAAATCCGAACACCGGTCCGGCGGGACCGCCCAAGAAGAGAGTCACGGCGATGGCCGACATCGTCACGGTGTTCATGAACTCGGCCAGGAAGAACAAGGCGAAGCGAACCGAGGAGTACTCGGTATGGAAACCGCCGACGAGCTCCTGCTCGGCTTCGACCAGGTCGAAGGGAGGACGGTTCAACTCCGCGGTCGCGGCGATGAGGAAGACGAAGAAAGGGATGAACGCGGTCTGCAAGATGTTCCATCCGGGCAGGAAGGCACCCAGGCTGGCCAGAGCCTGCTGATCGACGATGTCGCTGATCACCAGCGAGCCGGATGTGAGAACGGCCGCCGCCACGGAGAGCGCCAGCGCGGCCTCGTAGCTGACCATCTGGGCGGAGGCGCGGACGGAGCCGAGCAACGGGTACTTCGATCCCGAAGCCCAGCCCGCCAGCATCACGCCGTAGACGGCCACGGAGGACACGGCCAGCAAGAGGAGGATCCCGATGGGCGGGTCGGCCAGCTGCAGGCGCGTCTGACGACCGGCGATGGTGACCACGCCACCCAGCGGCACGATCGAGAAGGCCAAGAAGGCAGGTACCGCCGAGAGATAGGGCGCGAGACGGAAGATCCTGCGGTCGGCCCGCTCGGGCAGCAGGTCTTCCTTGAAGAACAGCTTGATGCCGTCGGCCAGCGACTGAAGGATCCCCCAGGGTCCCGCCCTGTCGGGGCCGACCCGGTTCTGCATGGCGGCGATGACCTTGCGCTCGAACCACACCATGAAGAGAACGGCAACCAGCAGGACCCCGAAGGTCACGAGAGTCTTGACGATGACTATGAGGACGACCGTGAGGTCGACGCCCTGCGCGAAAAGTGGGTCGCCGCCGCGCAACGGTGTAGTCGGGCTCATCGCATCGACTCCAGGCGCACGTCAGTAACTGCGCTGGCAAAGTCGATCAGGTCGGCGGCGTCTTCACCGGGCTGTCCCACGTTGAAATACAGATGCGCCGCGCCGCGGGGCATACCTGGGTCAGCAACCGCGTCGACCTGGAACGTGGCCCTTCCGGACCGGAGCCGGCCGCGGCCGCCGCCGGCTATGCCGGCGCGCTCCAGGTCGACCGGGTGGGTCCGCAACTCCGGCGCCGGGCTGAGCGGCGCCAACGACTGAGAGTGACGGACGGTGGTGCCACGGTCGTAAAGCGTGCGCGTGACCACCAACCGGAGGGAGTAGGCGTCGTCGGATGCGACTGGAGCCGGGATCTCAGGCGGTGCTGTGGCGCGGGCCGGGGCGCCGTCGCTCGAAGTCCGGAATACGACCTCGGCGGCGACGTCCTCCACGGAGGCCCACCCGGGGTCACTCCCGAGGCGCCGTGCCAGCTCGGAGGCGATGACCCAGTCAGGCCACGCAACGCCGGGTGGCGTCAACTTCTGGCCGAGCCGGGTGGTTCGGCCCTCGATGTTTGTGGTCGAGCCGGCTCGCTCCGCCCATCCGGCGGCTGGGAGCACGACGTGAGACGAGGGCGTCGAAGAGTCGGTGATGGTTGCGACTGCGACGACAAAGGGCGTAGCGCCGAGAGCCCGGCGGGCCAAATCGCGGTCAGGAAAGTCGGTCAGAGGGTCGGCACCGAGCAGAACCAGAACGTGGACCCGCCCCTCGGCGGCGTCGCTCAATATCTGCGCCGTGTCGCGGCCCCGGGTCGCGGGAACCGCGCCCCAGCCTGCGCCATACCAGTCACGCCCCCCTTCCAGGCTGACGCCGCCGGGCAGCAGACCCGGGGCCAGACCTGCCTCCAGGGCGCCCATTACGTTGCCGCGGCGAACGGCGGGGAGGAACTTGGCGGCGGGAATCGCGTTCATTACTTCGACGATCGCCGAAGCCGCCCACTGCGGACTCTCGCTCAGGTTCGATCGGCCGCCCACCACGACCACCGGCGCGTCGCCGGCTGCTTCCGTGGCCAACCGCACCGCCTCGGCCACCTGCGTGCCGGCATCGCCGGGTCGGTGGCGAAGTGACGCCTTGGCATGAGCGGTCATGCCTGTGGGGCGGGGGGCCACTTCGATGACGGGGAGGCCCTCGATGGCCGCGGTACGGAGCCGCAGGTAGAAGACCGGCAGCTCCTCCTTCAGGTCCGGCGAGATCAGGACGACCGCACCGGCCGAGCAGGCTTCGTCCACGCTGGCGCGGGGCAAGCCGAGGAGCAGTTCCGCGGGCAGGCCGTCACCGAGTTGGGCATCGACCGAGTCGGTGCCGATAACGCCCTTGGTAAGTCGGGCCCACGCGTAGGCATCTTCGTTAGCCAGTCGGGCCCCACCTATTACGGCGACACTCTCGGCACCGTGTAGCCGAGTGGCCTCCGAAATCTGTCCGGCCACTCGATCCAGCGCAGTCGCCCATCCGACCGGAGCGCCATCGATCAACGGGGTGCCGAAACGCTCGACGCTGTCGGCCGGCTCGAACCCGAACCGCCCCTTGTCGCAGAGCCACCCCTGATTGACGGGCTCTGACCAGGGACTCGAGGTCGGGACCTGCCCGATCTCGCCACCTAGTCCGAGGTTGCGCACCAGGCGGTTGTCGGCCGATTGCACCGCCATCTGGCATCCGACTGCGCACGCCGTGCAGGTCGTCTCAGTCTGCTCGAGATCCCATGGACGGGCTCTGAACCGGTACGGGGTCGCGGTCAGTGCGCCCACCGGGCAGATCTGGACGGTGTTGCCGCTGAAGTACGAGGTGAAAGGGCGGCCGGGAAAGATCGCGACCTCGAGATGGTCACCGCGGGAGATCAGGTCGATCTGCGGATCGCCGGCGACCTCGTCGGCAAAGCGGGTGCAACGCGCGCACTGGATGCAGCGCTCCCGGTCGAGCAGCACCAGGCTCGACAGTTCGGTCGGCTTGGCCCAGTGACGCTTCTCCTCGACGAACCGGGTCTCTCCGGGGCCGTGCGCCAGTGTCTGATCCTGCAGTGGGCATTCACCGCCCTGGTCGCACACCGGACAGTCGAGCGGGTGGTTGATGAGGAGAAATTCGAGGACGTCTTCCTGTGCCGCCTTGGCCGCCTCGGAGGTCGCCTGGGTGGAGATCTTCATGCCTTCCGTCACCGGGAGGACGCAGGACGCGACGAGCGCCGGGCCTCGCGGCGTCTCCATCTCGACAAGGCACATCCGGCACATGCCGACCGGCTTCATACGGGGGTGCCAGCAGAATCGTGGAATGTAAATGCCGGAGCGTTCGGCGGCTGCGATGACCAGCTCGCCTGGCTCCGCCGCGATCTCGCGACCGTCGACGGTGACGGGCACGCCCGCCCTGGCCGCCTCGGTCTGGTTCTCGTTCGGGGCGGTCGCCGTCATGCGGGCACTGACCCTATGTAAGGACAGCGACCTTCCTCGACGTGTCGCTCGAAGTCCTCGGGGAACATCTGGATGGCCGAGACGATCGGCATCGGAATGGAGGGTCCGAGCTGGCAGATCGTCGTGTACGGAGGAGGCCACATGAGTTTCGGGACGATGCCCCGGCAGACATCCATGATCATCTTGACGTCGTCGCTTCGCCCCGCGCCGGTCTCGATGCGCCGCAGCGCCTTCTCCAGCCAGCTCCCTCCCTCACGACACGGCGTGCACTGGCCGCAGGACTCATGGGCGTAGAACTTGGTCAAGCGCCATGCAACGCGCACGGGGCAGGCCGAGTCATCCACGACGATCACCGACCCTGACCCCAGCATCGTTCCCCCGCCGTCGGGCAGCACCCCTTCGGCGCGGTCCACCCCGGCCTTCGAATAGGGCACGTC
>JAHWKP010000102.1 GCA_019347775.1 Actinomycetota bacterium
CGACCGGTTGGGGCGGATGAGCGATGAGGCCATCAGCGAGATGCTGTGCGGCGTTCGCGGCATCGGGGTGTGGACGGCAGAGATGCTGCTGCTGTTCGAACTCCGGCGCCCCGATGTGTGGCCCACTGGGGATCTGGGCGTGCGTTCGGGATATGCCATCGCCCACGGGCTGGCCGATGCGCCCTCGCCCAAGGAGCTCGAGAAGCTCGGTGAGACCTATCGACCATGGCGTTCGGTCGCCGCCCACTACTGCTGGGAGGCAGTGCATATTTCTCGGGCGGCGGCTGCCGCCACGAAGGCGGCTAGCGGCCGAGCTCGCTAGGAAGAGCGGAGTTCGGCGGAAATAAGTTCCGCGATCTGGATGGCGTTGAGGGCGGCGCCCTTGCGCAGGTTGTCGCCGCTCACGAACAGCGAGAGCCCGTTCGGCATGGCCTCGCTGCGGCGTATGCGCCCGACCAGCACCGCGTCCTTGCCCGTGCAGGCCAGAGGTGTCGGATGGTCGGCCAGCTCCACGCCCGGTGCGCCCGAGAGGAGGTCATGGGCCTGCGCCGGGGTGAGCTCGCGGTCGAAGGAAGCGGTGATGGAGAGCGAGTGGCCACTGAAGACGGGCACCCGCACGCAAGTGCCCGTCACGGCTAGCTCCGGGATGTCGAGGATCTTGCGGCTCTCGTGGCGGAGCTTCTGCTCCTCGACCGTCTCGCCGCTGCCGTCGTCGACCAGGTCGCCGGCGAGGGCCACCACGTTGAACGCCACCTGGTCGGGGAAGACCGTGGGCGCCGGCACGCTCACGGCGGCGCCGTCCCAAGCCAGGGCGGCGGACGTCTCCGCCCCCTTGCGCACCTGGTCCTCCAGCTCGGCGATGCCCGCCCGCCCCGCCCCGGAGACCGCCTGGTAGGTGCTGACGACCAGCCGGCGCAGCCCGGCCTCGTCGTGGAGGGGCTTGAGCACGGGCATGGCGACCATGGTCGTGCAGTTGGGATTGGCCACGATGTTGCGCGGTCGGTTGACGATCGCTTCGGGGTTCACCTCGGACACAATCAGCGGAACCTGAGGATCGAGCCGCCAGGCCTTGGAGTTGTCGATGACCACCGCACCAGCGTCGGCGAAGCGCGGTGCCAGTTCCCGCGAGGCCTCGGACCCGACGGACATGAGGACGAGGTCCAACCCGCCGGGATCGGCGACGGCGGCGTCCTCCACCTCGATTTCGGCGCCTTCCCATTCGATGCGACGTCCTGCCGACCGCGCCGTGGCGAAGAACCGCAACGCTGCCGGGTCGAGGGGAAAATCCCGCTCGGCGAGGATCGAGCGCATGACGGTGCCGACCTGCCCGGTGGCACCGACCAGTCCGACTCGTAGGCGTGTGGTCACACCCTCCAGGTTACGAGGCCGCGCCGTCGGGGGAGTCCAGGGAGAAGGCGGCGTGCAGAGCCCGCACCGCCTCTTCGACTGCTTCGCCGCGCACTACACACGAGATCCGGATCGATGACGTCGAGATCATCTCGATGTTGACGCCGGTGTCCGAGAGCGTCTCGAACATGGTCGCCGCCACCCCCGGGTTGTTCTTCATGCCTGCGCCAACCAGTGAGACGCGGGCGATTCCTGGGTCGGCGACCAGGTCGGCCGCGCCCAGGTCACCCAGCAGCGGTCGGGCGACCTCCATCGCCGACGCCAGGTCGGCTTTCGGGACGGTGAACGAGATGTCGGTGCGCCCGTCGGAGGAGACGTTCTGCACGATCATGTCCACGTTCACGCTGTTGTCGGCGAGGGCCCGGAACAACCGGCCGGCCACGCCTGGGCGGTCCGGCACCTGGGTGACGGTGATCTTGGCCTCGGACTCGTCGTGCGTGACGCCAGAGATGATCGCCTGCTCCATGCCTTCATACTCCTCGCTGATCATCGTGCCGGGCTCCCAAGTGAAGCTCGAACGGACGTGTAGTCGGACCTTGTGGTTACGCGCGTATTCCACGGCGCGTTGGGCCACCACCTTGCTTCCGGTGTCGGCCATCTCGAGCAACTCTTCGAAGGAAAGCTCGCGGAGGCGCCGGGCCTCGGGTACCAGACGCGGGTCGGCAGTGAAGACACCAGATACGTCGGTGTAGATCTCACACAGTTCAGCGTCGAGGGCGGCCGCCAGCGCGACAGCCGTGAGATCTGAGGCATTGCGTCCCAGCGTGGTGATCTCCCGGTCGGTGGACATGCCCTGGAACCCGGCGACCACTGGGAGCCGCCCGGCGGCCAGCGCCTCGCTAAGGCGGTCGGGTCGGATCTCGAGAATCCTCGCCCGCCGGTGTGAGTTGTCGGTAATGATGCCGGCCTGGCTGCCGGTGAAGGACACGGCGTCGACCCCGAGATCGGCCAAGGCCATGGCCAGGAGGGCGACCGACTTACGTTCGCCGATGGTGACGAGCATGTCGAGCTCGCGTCCGGGCTGAGTCGAGGAGACGAGATCGGCAAGGTGGTAGAGCTCGTCGGTTTCCTTGCCCATGGCGCTCAGCACGGCCACCACTTGGTTGCCGTGGCGCTTCGTGCGGGCGACGTGGTCGGCGACGGCTCGGATCCGGTCGGCGTCTGCGACCGACGTCCCCCCGAACTTCTGAACCAGGAGCATTCAGGAGGAAACTAACCCGCTAGGTTTCCTTGACTGTGCCTAGCAACAAAAGGGAACGTCAGCGCGCCGCGCGAGAAGCGAGGAGGGAGGCGGAAGCAGCCGCCTACCGGCGTTCCCGCGCCCGCAAGCGGGTCCTGCGGATCGTGGTCCTGGCGCTCGTGGGCCTCGGCGTGGCCTATCTGATCTACAACACGACCAAACCAGAGGAGCAGCAAGTGGCCACTGACGAGACCACCACGACCACCAGCGGCGAGCCGGACCCGCGCTGTCCTCCGCCCGAGGGCACGGCTGAGCGCACGGTGAACTTCACCGAAGCCCCGCCCATGTGCATCGATCCGACCAAGACCTACAACGCGGTCGTCGAGACCGACGTCGGCTCGTTCCGGATCGAGTTCTTCCCGGAGCGGGCGCCGGTGACGGTGAACAACTTCGTCTTCTTGGCGCGAAACCAGTTCTACGACGGGGTTCCATTCCACCGGGTCATCCCCGGCTTCGTGGTGCAGGGCGGCGACGCCGCAGCCGGTGACGGCACGGGTGGTCCGGGATACCAGTTCGGCGACGAACTGCCTGAGGCGGGCCAGTACGAGATCGGCTCGGTGGCGATGGCCAATTCGGGTCCCGACACCAACGGGAGCCAGTTCTTCATCATCACGGGCGAGCAGGGTGTCAACCTTCCGCCGTCCTACAGCCTGTTCGGCCAGGTCGTCGAAGGCATGGACGTGGTGCAGAAGATCGAGGCCGACGGCAGCGCCGGAGGCGGACCGCAGACGATCCACCAGATCCTCGACGTGACTATCGAGGAGTCCTGATCGGCTTACGGTAGATACAGCTACTGGTAAGTAACCTCACGCGATGGACGTCAAGAGGGTTGGAATCGTCGGCTCGGGCACGATGGGCTCGGGCGTAGCCGAAGTGGCCGTGACGAACGGCTTTGAGACGGTCCTGCGCTCGAGATCCAAGAGCGGTGCCGACAGCGCGCTCGCCGACGTACAAGCTTCCCTGGACCGCCAGGTGGAGAAGGACAAGCTCACCGAGGACGAGCGCGATGCGACTCTCGGGCTGCTGCGCGTCACCACTTCGCTCGACGACCTCGGAGACTGCGATCTGGTGATCGAGTCCGTCGTCGAAGACCTCCCGACCAAGAAGGCCCTCTTCGCCGATCTGGACAAGGCGTGTTCGCCCGAAGCGGTGCTCACGACCAATACCTCGACTCTTCCAGTCGTCGAGATGGCGATGGCGACGCAGCGACCTGAGCAGGTCTGCGGCCTGCACTTCTTCAACCCTGCGACGCTGATGTCGCTGGTGGAACTCGTGCGGCCGGAAACCGCCTCGCCGGAGACAATGGCGACGGCACGGTCCTTCGCCGAGGCCTGCGGCAAGGAGGTGGTGGAGACCCGCGACGAGGCTGGATTCGTGGTCAACGCCCTGCTCTTTCCGTATCTGAACAACGCCGTGCGCTTGCTGGAGGCGGGCGTAGCCAGTGCGGAGGACATCGACCGCGCCATGTGCGGCGGCTGCAACTTCCCGATGGGACCGCTGGCCCTGCTGGACCTCGTAGGCATCGATGTCTCTGTTGCGATCCTCGACGCGCTCCACGAGGATCGCCAGGACCCGAACTTCGCACCCGTCCCGCGGCTCCGCAACATGGTCGAGGCCGGACACCTCGGGCGCAAGACCGGCAAAGGTTTCTTCGAGTACGGGAGCTGATCGTGGCGGCGCGGCCATGGCTTATGAGGACCTATTCGGGGCATTCGTCGCCGGCGCTTTCCAACGTCCTCTATCGCAAGAACCTGGAGAAGGGCCAGACGGGGCTGTCGATCGCCTTCGACCTGCCGACCCAGCTCGGCTACGACCCTGACGCACCGGAGGCGGTAGGCGAGGTCGGCAAGGTCGGCGTGCCGATCGCCCACGTGGGCGACATGGCCAAGCTGCTGGACGGCATCGACGTGGCCTCGATGAACACGTCGATGACCATCAACGCCACCGCACCCTGGCTCTTCGGGCTCTACGTGGCCAATGCCGAGGACCGCGGCATCGACTCCTCCGCTCTGGCGGGCACCACCCAGAACGACATCGTGAAGGAGTTCCTGGCACGCGGCACCTACATCTTCCCGCCGGACGCCAGCCGGCGTCTGACCGTGGACCTCGTCGCTCACACCGTTCGCCACGTGCCGAAGTGGAATCCGATCAATGTGTGCAGCTACCACCTCCAAGAGGCTGGAGCTACGCCGACCCAGGAGCTGGCCTACGCCCTGGCCACGGCGGTTGGCGTGCTCGATGCGGTGCGTGACTCGGGACAGGTCCCGCCCGAGGAGATGCCCGGAGTCGTCGGGCGGCTGTCTTTCTTCGTCAACTCAGGCATTCGGTTCGTGGAGCAGACCTGCAAGATGCGGGCCTTCGTTCGCATGTGGGATCGCATCTGCTCGGAGCGTTACGGCGTCGAGGATCCGAAGCTGCGGCGCTTCCGCTACGGCGTCCAGGTCAATTCCCTGGGGCTGACCGAAGCCCAGCCGGAGAACAATGTTCAGCGCATCGTGCTGGAGACGCTCGGGGTCACGCTCTCTGCGGACGCCCGGGCCCGCGCCATCCAGCTGCCGGCCTGGAATGAGGCCCTCGGCCTGCCGCGGCCCTGGGACCAGCAGTGGTCGCTGCGCATCCAGCAGGTGCTGGCCTACGAGACCGACCTGTTGGAGTACGACGATGTGCTGCACGGGTCCCACGTCGTGGAGAGGATCACGTCGGAACTCGAGGACTCGGCCCAGGCGGAACTGGATGAGATCCTCGGCAAGGGCGGCGTGTTCGAGTGCCTCGACGAGATCAAGTCCCGTTTGGTGCTGAGCCTGGCCGAGCGCACGGCCGCCATCGAGCGCGGCGATCTCAAGGTCGTCGGCGTGAACTGTGAGACGGCGACGGAGACGTCTCCGCTTTCGACTGGAGAGGACACGATCCTGCGCGTCGACCCGACGGTCGAGGCCGAGATGAGAGCCGATGTGGCCGCCTGGCGGGAGCGCCGCGACGCTCCCAGGGTCGAGGCGGCCCTGGAAGAGCTGCGGGCGGCCGCGTCGGGCACCGACAACATCCTGCCCGCCACCATCCGGCTGGCCCATGCAGGCGGCACGACCGGCGAGTGGGGCGGCGCGCTGAGAGAAGTCTTCGGTGAGTACCGGGCACCGACGGGTGTGCGGGGAGGAGTGGGGAACCGGGGCGAAGTGATCACCGCAGTCGCGGTGCGGTCGGCGGCGTTGGCCGGCGGTCCGCCGAGGTTGGTGGTCGCCAAGCCCGGCCTCGACGGCCACTCCAACGGCGCCGAACAGGTCGCGGTGGCGGCGCGCGACGCGGGCTTCGAGGTCGTCTACCAGGGCATCCGCCAGTCACCCGCGCAGAGCGCGGCCGTCGCGGCGCAGGAGGACCCCGACGTGATCGGTCTGTCGATCCTGTCGGGCAGCCATCTCGAACTGATACCGGATGTAGTACGCCGGGTCCGAGCCGCGGGAATAGCCGCTCCGGTCGTGGTCGGCGGCATCATCCCCGAGTCCGACGTTGCCCCCC
>JAHWKP010000103.1 GCA_019347775.1 Actinomycetota bacterium
ACCCCCACGTCTACGGCGACGCGGCCGCCCGCGACGCCCAGGGCGTGGTGGACCTCTGGGAGCGGCGAAAGCGCGAGGAGCGGGCGGACCAGGGCATCTTCCACGACCTGCCGGCCGGCCTCCCGTCGCTCGCCTACGCGACCAAGGCGCAGCGGCGCGCGGCGGCGGTGGGGGTCGCCTTCCCCGGCGTGGACGAGGCTTTGCGCGCGCGGCGCGAGGAGGTGGACGAGCTGGCGGCCGACCCGGGTAGAGCAGGACGGCATAACGATCGTGTTGCCCACCACGACCGAATTGGCGACGAAGCCGAGAGCCTCGTCGGGTTCGAGCACCAGCGGCTCTGGAACCAGGGCCTCGATCACCTTCGTTCCATATGAGTCCCACCCCAGCGGATTGATGATGGCGCGCCTGTCATCGAGGGGGCAGAAGGTGAGATCGAGGTGGTAGAAGCGGGGGTCGACGAGTTCGACTGGCAAAACCGGAACGCCGGTGAGCATCGAAAGGTGAGCGTGGGCAGCGGCGTCGGACCGGGTTCGGTATCCGGACAGAAGTTTGCCGGCGAAGGGCAGGGCGTCTCCGGCCCCCTCGTGTGACACGGTCTCGGGCAGTTCGACGATCTCCGAGCCCGCCTTTCGGAACCACTCGATGTCGTAAGGCGTCTCGGCCTGGCGCTCAGGGTGCCGGAATCGGGCCGCGATGAAGCGATCGCCATCGACGAGACCGGCATTGGCGGTGAACACCAGGTCGGGGAGCCCCTCGACCGGTTCCTGCACCTCGATCTCAGCTCCCGCCTCCCGCAAGGTGGCCACCAGGGTCTGCCACTGGGCCAGGGCCCGGTCGGGATCGACCAGGACCTGCTTGTGCATCCAGGTGTTGATCTCGTAGAGCACACCGAAGTGCAACGGAGGACACATGAGGTACTTGCGCCCCCACGAAAGTTCGCTCACCGGCTCAACCTACGCGCCGGGGTCAGACCGGCTCGAGTACCTGCTCCGGCGGGGGAAGCTCCGCGGCCGCGGCGCGCGGGCGGCGGCGCTGGCGGGCCTCGAGCCAACCAGCCACCCGGCCGAGTGTGAAGTTGACGATGAAATACATGCCGGCGACGAAAACGAGGGCCTGCAACGGATTGTTGAAGAACTCGCCTGTTTGTTGGCCGCGTCGTAACAGTTCGTCGTAAGTGATGACGAAGCCGAGGGAGCTGTCCTTCAGCAGAGTCACGAGCTGGGCGACAATCGATGGGACCATGCGGCGCACCGCCTGTGGAACCAGAACGATCATCATGGACTGCCAGTAGGAAAGCCCGACCGCCGAGGCAGCCTCCCGCTGGCCGCGGTCGAGCGACAGGATTCCGGCTCGGAAGATTTCGGCCAGGACGGCGCTGTTGTAAAGGACCAGGGCCAGCACCAGGAACCAGAAGGGCCTCCAGTCCACGCCCATTCGAGGCATTCCGAGACCCGCGAAGAGGATCAGCAGGAGCAGGGGCACGGCCCGGAAGAACTCGACGTAGACGCCCGCCGCGTTGCGGGTGACCCAGTTGCGGGCCATCCGGCCGAGGGCAAGCATCAGACCGATGGCCATCGCCGCTGCCATTGCCAGCAGGGCGGCCTTCAGCGTGTTGGCCAGCCCGCCCAGCAGGAAGCGCACCACCGCCAGCTCGGTCAGGGGTCGCCAGCGGGCGGCATCGAGCTGGCCGGTGCTCTGAAGCCGCCTGACTGCCACGAGCACCAGGAAGGCCAGGAAGGCAAGCGAGATGACAGTGGCGATGGCCACCTTGCGCTCGATGATCCCGACTGCCCAACCGGAGGGAAGGGTGAGGATGAGATAGCCGATGGCGGCGCCAAGGAACACTGCGATCGGCCGGGCGGTGGCGGTGTTAAGGCGGCCGGCCACCTCGGTGAGTTCGAGCACCGAGATGAGCGATGCCAGCGAGGAGTTCTTGGTGAGAGCGATGAAGACGCTGCCCAGCGGCGCGGCCACCGTGCGGAAGGCCTGGGGCAGCACGATCACGCCGAGGAGTTGGCTGAAGCGAAGGCCAATTGCCCGCCCGGCCTCGGCTTGACCGGTGGCAACGGAGTTGACGCCTGAGCGCAGGGTCTCGGCGACGAAGGAACTCGTGTAAGCGCCGAGGACGATGATCGAAGAGGTGAAGGCCGGGTACTGGATACCGATCTTGGTGAAGCCGAAGAAGAAGATGACGAACTGCACCGCAAGCGGCGTGTTACGGATCACCTCGACCCAGACGGCCCCGGCCGCCCGAAGGGGCGGGACGGGGCTCACCCGGGCCGCGGCCACCGCCGTCCCCACCACTAGGGCCACCGCGAAGGAGGCCAGGGTGAGGACGACCGTGGTGCGTATGCCCTCGGCGTAGAGGCCGAGGTTGTCGAGAACGACGCTCAGGTTTTACGCCGCCGTGGTGGTTGTCGCCGTGTCGCCGCCTTCGCCGTACCGGTCGATGTCCGGGGGCTCAGGCGTGTCGAGGCCGATGGCGCCGAGAGTGCCCGCGAAGGCCTCTTCCCATTCGCCGTTCTCCATGATCTCTTCCAGCCGGTCGTTCAGGAATGAGCGGAAGGCGTCGTCGCCCTTCTCGAGACCGATGCCGTAGGGCTCGTCGCTGAACGGAGCCTTGACCAACTTGAACTCGCCGTTGCTGGCCTGAACCAGTCCGGCGAGGATGGTGTTGTCGGTAGTCACCGCGGTGACGCGGCCGTCGGTCAGCGCCTCGGCACACTGTGAGTAGGTGTCGAAGAGCACGACCTCCGCGTCGGGAGCCGCGGCCCGCAGGTTCTTCTCCGACGTGGAGCCCTTGGCTGTGCAGACCGTCTCGCCGTTCATGTCCTCGGCCGACGTGATGTCCTCGTTGTCGGACTTGACCATGATGTCCTGCTCGGCGACGAAGTAGGGGCCGGCGAAGTCAACGACTTCCTTCCGGGCGTCGTTGATGGTGTAGGTCGCCACGACGATGTCGACGCGTCCGTCCTGGATGAAGGGCTCGCGGTTCTTGGACACTGCCTCGACGAATTCAATCTTCTCCGCGGCTTCCTCCTGGGTCCCGCCGAAGATGCCCTGGGCCATCAGTTCCGCGATTTCCACGTCGAAGCCCTCGACCTCACCGGTGGTGGGATTACGAAGGCCGAAGCCGGGCTGGTCGAACTTGGTGCCGACTACGAGCTTGCCCTCACTCTGGATCTCGGCCATGGTCGTGCCGGCCTCGAATTCGGGCGGCTCGAGAGCCGTCGTGTCGGTGGTGGCGTCCTGGCCGGCGCCGGTGTCAATGGCGGGATCGTCCGCGCCACACGCGCCGGCTACGAGGGCCAGGGCCATCAGCAGTACTGCTGCCAGCCTGGGGGATCGTGTCATCAGTGTTTCTCCTTGTGTTGGGGTCAATGGGCGAGGACCTTGGCCAAGAAGTCCTTGGCCCGGTCCGTACCCGGGTTGGTGAAGAACTGGTCGGGTGGAGCTGTCTCCACGATCCTTCCCTGGTCCATGAAGATCACACGGCGAGCCGCCGAGCGGGCGAAGCCCATCTCGTGGCTCACCACGACCATGGTCGTGCCTTCCTCGGCGAGCTCCAGCATCACGTCGAGTACTTCGCTGATCATCTCGGGGTCGAGCGCCGAAGTGGGCTCGTCGAAGAGCATGAGCTTGGGGTCCATGGCCAAGGCTCGGGCGATGGCGGCCCGCTGTTGCTGTCCTCCGGAGAGCTCGGCCGGATAGCTCTGGGCTTTCTCCCCGATGCCGACTCGCTCCAGGAGCGCCACCGCCTTGTCGCGGGCCGCTGACTTGGACATCTTCCGGACCTTTACCGGCCCGAGGGTGACGTTCTGAAGCACCGTTTTGTGGGCGAAGAGGTTGAACGATTGGAACACCATGCCGACGTCGGCGCGCAGGCGCGCCAACGCCTTGCCCTCCTCCGGCACCACGGCGCCATCGATAGTGACCGTGCCTGAGTCCGGCCGTTCCAAGCGATTGATGCACCGGCACAGCGTCGATTTGCCCGACCCGGAGGGGCCCAACACGACGACGACCTCGCCGCGAGCGACGGTGAGGTCGACATTGTCGAGGGCGTGGACATCGCCGAACCACTTGTGCAACTGGTCGACGACGACCAGCGGCTGGTCACTCATCTACGACCGACGCTAGCGCCGGCTCAGCTCAGGATGCCCTGGGCGGCGGAGGGTGGGCCACGATGACCACGGTCGCGCCGCTGTGTTCGAGGATGTGTTCGACGTTGTGGCCGATGAAGGCCCTGCCTTCGATACGACGCAGCCTCGCTCCGACGACGATCAGATCGGCTCCGAGGTCGCCGGCCGTTGCCACGATTTCCTCTGCAGGAAAGACCGCATCACGAACCAACGCGGTGGCATCCAGCCCGGCTCGGCGGGCGGCGCCGAGGGAATCGTCGACGACGCGCTGGGCCACCAGCGTGCGCTGGACGTGGGGTAGACGGTTCGCTACGGCGCCCAGTCGGCGGAAGCCCCCGGTCGGCGCCGATTCCGGTCGGGCCACCACATGGATCATGACGGTCGGACATCCGTGGTGCAGCGCGAGGGCCAGGCCCAACTCCTGCGCCGCCGCGCTGGCCCGCGTGCCCGATACCGGGATGAGGGCGCGCTCGAAGCGGTCCAACGGGTTCTCGGGAGCGTTCACGCCCCGCCTCACGATGACGAGTGGCAGGGAGGTCCTGCTGAGGACTTCGTCAATGACGGGGGAGAGCAATCGGCTGGACGACCCGATCCGGGTCGCCCCGACGGCGATGGCTCCGTAACCGAGCAGGGCTTGGCTGGCGATGGCTGCGGCAACGTCGTCGCCCCGCACGACGTGGTGATCCGCCTCGCGGCCGGTCATCGACGCGCACAAGGCGTCCAGATCCGGCGGCGGTGACCCGTCCGACACCGAAAGGAGGGTGACGGCAGCTTCCAGGGGCCAGGCCTGGTGGACGATGAGGGCGGCGAGCCGTGAGTCGCTGCCGCCTCGGGTGGGGATCAGGACTCTGTCAATGCGAACGAGGTGGTTCGCGGCCAGACGCTCTTCACGGGCAAGCCGGTCGCGCTCGCTCGGACTGCCTGCCCATCCGGCGGCCACAGCGCGGACCAGCGGCGGGGCGAGCATGGCCGAGACGATGGCGGTCAGCAGGATCAGGCTGTACGACGTCTGGTTGAACACCCCGAGCGACAGGCCGACGGTCGCGATCAGGACCTCGAGGACGCCCCGGGCATTGAGCCCGAAGCCCAGGGCGGCGGCTTCGCGCCCGTGCAGGCCTACCGCCAACGACGCGATGGCGACCCCACCGAACTTCGCTCCCCATGCGACCGACAGGAGCACCGCGCCCCAGAGGAGAACGGTCGGATCGGCGAGCACTGCGATGTCGACCTGAAGTCCGGCTGTCGCGAAAAAGAGCGGGGCGAGGAAGGCCGATGTGATCGATTCGAGTTGCTCGCGCGTCGCGGGTTCCCGGTAGCGCGAGCGGCCCATGACCACGCCGACGACGAAGGCGCCGAGCACGGCCTCGGCGCCGAGCGCCTGAGTGGCGGCCCCCGCGGCGAAGGTGAGCACCATGGCGAAGGCCAGCCATGAGGCCTGCTCCGCACTGGCGGCGCGGAGGCGGCGGAATCCCCAGTCGACCAGTCGCTGACCGATCGTGATGCCGGCCACGACGAAGGCGACGATCCCGGCAAAGGTGACGGCGGCGTCGCCGGGGGAGAGCCGCCCGGAGGCGGCGATGCTCGCGATCACGCCGAGCAGGACGTAGCCGACTATCTCGTTGGCCATACCGGCGGCCAGAGTGATCTGGCCGAAGTTGCGCCGAAGGAGTCCCAGCTCCGAGAGGATCTTGGCCACCACCGCCAGCGACGAGGTCGTGAGGGCGGCGGCTATGAAGAGCACGAACACGCCGCGGTCCGCCTGCAGGCCCACGAACCGCGACGGCAGCAAGAGGCCGGGAGCGACCCCGGCGGCGAAGGGCACGAGGATGCTGCCAGCGGCCACCACGAGCGCCGGACGACCCAGAGCGCGGATCAGGCCGAGGTCGGTTTCGTAGCCGGTCACCACCAATAGCAAGGCAACTCCGAGCGTCGAGACGGCCAGCAGCATCGACCGCGAGTCGATGGCGTTAGGGAAGATCCATTCGTGGACAGATGGCGCGAGATTG
>JAHWKP010000104.1 GCA_019347775.1 Actinomycetota bacterium
TAGGTGCGGCTACCCCACTGGACCCGCTGGGTCCGCGGAGCCACCCCGGTTACCGGTCCCGTTTTTCAACGCCGCCACCGAGCCGGCCACGTGGTTGCCGTGGCCCTGGTCGTCATCGGCCAGAGCGCTGGTCACGCAGTTCCTGCCGTGCACGACGTTGAGGTCGCCGTGGTCGAGGTCGACGCCGGTGTCGAGGACGGCGACGTTGGCCGTGCTCGCCTGGCGGGCGGTGGTGGTGGTGCCCGCCTCGATGCGCCGGACGCCGGCGGCGGCGACTCCGACGGGGGCGTCAGGCCGACCACGCCAGTGGCGTGCACCGGGCGGCCCGGGGTCACCAGCTCGACGTCGTGGTGGTCCTGCAGGGCGGCCGCCTGGGCGTCGGACAGCCGGGCGGCGAAGCCCTTCAGGGCCCGGCTGTAGCGCCGGTCGGCCTGGAAGCCTCGGCTCCGCTCGAGGGCCTTGGTCGTGCCCGCGAGGTCGCTCAGCGAGGGCCGGAAGACCACGATGTAGCGCCCCGGCACCTTCTCCGCCTAGCGGCCCTGCCCCCCACGGACCAGGCGCCCGGGCACACCGACTTGAGTGCTCCACGACTCACCGATGCCGGCCACCCTCGGTCGGGTCGCTGCCCGGGGCGCTGCCCGGGTCTCCCACGACGGCCTCGTCGGCGCGTACCGCCACCCGGCGGGCCGGCTCAGCGCCCTGGTCCGCTCAACCGGCCTTGGTCTGGCCGTCGGCCTCGCCGTGCTGTTCGTGCTCGCCCTGCTCCTGCTCGGTGGCGCGCACGTCGGCGACGATGCGCTTCCACAGCTCCTCGGAGGGCCGGGGCGGGGGAAGCACGTCCGCCGCTTGCCGCAGCTGCGTGAGCTCCCAGCGACAGGTGGCGCAGCCCGCGAGGTGGGCCTCGAGCTGTCGGGCCTCCGCCCGGTCGACGGCGTCTAGCACGTAGGCCCCGAGCAGGGCACGTGACCAGCGGTGGCTGCCAGGGTGGGTCATGGCCGGGCGCTGCCGGCGTGCCGGTGCCCGTAGCCCGCCTGGCCCGCCGCCCCACGCCGGGCTGGCGAGCGGCGCGGAGAAAACACGATCGGTGACAAGGGAACCCCCAGCTGAGAGCGACCGAGCTCTCCGGGGACCAGCCTCTCATAGGTGTCACCGCTTGGTCCATCACCTCCACCAATCGTTGGCGGTGATGGGGACGCGCACCGGGACCCCAGGGACGCCCGGTCGGTGATGAAGACGAGGGGGTGACCGGGTTGCTCTCCGGCAAGGTGAATGGGTGGTAGGTGGATTCGGGAGATAGCAAGGAGAGCGCGACTCTCAATGAGAGGCATAGCCTTTTGGTCAATAGGTAGATGCAGAAAGCCTTCACACACCGACGTAGAGGGGGTAGGCTCTGAACTTGACACCGCTCCGTGGTCGCCGAGTCACTCATGGCGGGGACCACACGACGTGCAATTTGACGGGGCTGCAAGTCGAGTCCCCGACGTTTGTGGAAAGCGGATACCCAACGATGAGTAGCTTCCCCGTCCTCGATCAGCCGCAGACGCGGCGACCTCTCCGGTGCTCCTTCACCGGGAACGGCGCCCGTGACGCCTGCCGGGCAGCGCTTTCGCCAAGTGCTCCGTCGACAACGCCTGATTTCCCGGCGAGCTACCGGTCGTTCACGGCGATGTTGCCCCTCCTTTGCCCGTGTTCGCCAGGCCCGGCAACTGTCATGTTGTGCACACATTCCGAAGCGGGCATTCTGCACAACCATCGCGGTCAACGGTGAAGCGATGACCGCCGTTGGCCTCGTCGACGGCACACCGCTGCCACTGAATGCGTCCGGCTCCGACGAGGAGTGGGCCGCGGTGTACGAGGCCCACTCCCCGGCCGTACTGGCCTTCGCCAGGAACTGGCTGAACAACGCCGCCATGGCGGAAGAGGTGGCCCAGGACGTCTTCGTGCGGTTGTGGACCTGCGCCGGGACCTTCGACCCCACCCGGGGGTCGTTGCGGTCCTACCTCCTCACCCAGACCCGCTGGCGCTGCGTCGACCGCATCCGGGCCGAGGAGTCACGGCGCAAGCGGGAGCGCCGCGTGGCCGCCACCAGCGAGCTGTACGTCATGCCCCACTGGGAAGAGGAGCACGCGGAGGCAGAGGCCCAGGAGGCGATGCACGCCCTTCTCGGCGCCCTCAGCGACCTTCCCCCCGACGAGCGGCGCCCCATCGACCTGGCCTACTTCGGCGGGCTGACCCACAAGGAGGTGGCCAAGGCCCTGGAGTGGCCCGAGGGCACGGTCAAGTCGCGCATTCGCCGGGGCTTGCACCGCATGCGCACCCAGGTGCTCGAGCGGTCGGAGGCCTCCTAGCGGCGCACCACCCTCGACCGCGGTGCTGGTCGCCGGCCGAGTCGTTCTAACCGATCGTCGGCCCGTTGCCGGGCACCGCTTCGCTCCAACGGCCGTTTCGCCGGACGCAGTAGACGAAGTCACGGTGGGCGGCGACGTCGAGGATGACCTCAGTACGATCGTCTCGAACATCAACGCTTTCGACGTGCACGGTCGCTCCGGCGACACCGCGCCACGCGGCTAGCGCAGCTTCCTCCGGCGTATCGAAGTCGGCATGGCTCACGCCCTCACCTTCGCGGAACCGCGTCGCCCCGGGATGCCGGTAGCAGCGGCTCCTCATGACCCCGTGCGCACCGGCCTGCCCGTCGAGGACCGCTCCCATCAACTGTTCACGCAGGTGCTCGTGGCTGAAGAGTCGGCATTACCTCACGGCGCGGAGGGCGAGCCGCGACTCGGGAGAAACTGGCCCGCCCTCTAGCCCGCCCATGGCCTCCACCGCCGCAAACCCAGCTTCGTGAAGCATCTGCACGAGTTCCGTGACGGTGTAGAGGCGGATGCGGAAGGTCTTGACGATCTCGTCGTACCTCACCGTCGCGGTGCGGACACCGGTCACCCAATCCGTTTCGCCCTCCTCGGACACGGGCCCAAGGTCGATCGAACTTCCATACCGATGCGCGACCAGATCGCGGTGCATCAGTTCCATCACCAACACGCCCTTGGGACACAGGGTGGCGGCCCACGCCCTCAGCGCCGCCACGTCATCGCGCCGGTCCTCGAAGTAGCCGAAGCTTGAAAAGAGATTGATCGCTGCGTCGAACGGTCCGGTGGGCGGGTGGCGCATGTCTGCCTCGACGTACCGCGGACCCGGGTTTCGTTCTTCAGCCAGCTGCAACTGCGTGGGTGAGACGTCAAGCCCTGTGACATCGTACCCCCGCGCCGACAGCGGTCTGGATATTCGGCCGAAGCCACACGCGATGTCCAGCACGGTGGCACCGGGTGACAAACCCAGCAGTCTCTCGAGGTCATCTACAACAGCGGTTGTGTTGTCGAAGCTGCCGGCGGCCGACCACGCCTCGACGTAGTCCTCGTCGAAGAAATCCTGCCACCACTCCATCTGTGCCCACCTCCACCGTTCACGGCCGGTTGAGACGGTATCCGGCAATCGGAGTCATCCGCGACGAACCTGATCTCCGTAGACGTAACCAAGGACTCTCCACGATGGGAGAAAACCCTGATGAAGCGAACGATTGCCGCCGCCGCCCTGGCTGCTGCTTCTCTTGTGGGTTCCGCTGGTGTTGCCGGCGCTGCTCACCAGCATGTTGACAACCCCTCGGGTTGCCACGACACCGCCTCGCAGGCCGGTGCGAACTCCGATGGCCGAGCGCAGTGGAACAACAACGCCAACAGCCAGGCGGACGAGAACAGCCCCGTTGTCTCGAGTGGGACCTGCTGAGCGGCCGGTAAGGCGGCTCTCGGCGGGAGGACGACGTGCCTCCCCCTCGCTCAGAGCGAGGGGAGGCTCCTTCCGATGCTCGGGCCAATTCAACGTAATCGACGCCGGCAAATCCCCTCTCTCACGCGTTTCATCATCCGTCACTGCGCGTGCCGCGTGGTGGTTCTGGACGGCGTAGGGTCCGGCCCGGGAGGTGTGGGGGGTGGCGGCGCCGAAGTGCCGCTCGCGCGGGCCCCGAGCGGCGGCGGCCGACGGGTCGGCGTCGAGGGTGAGGGGCACCGAACGTTTCTTCGCGCTGGTCTGGCCCGTCGGCGACCTGGCACTATCCGCGGCATGGTGGAGAGTCCCTCGTTACGGCTCACGTACGACTCGGACGCAGATGCTGCGTACGCCTATCTGCAACCGGCTTCGGTCATCCAGCCGTCGGTGAGCGAGACCGTACCTGCAACCGACAGCAACAACCTCGACTTCGATGCGAACGGTCGCCTCGTCGGCGTCGAGGTTCTCGGCGCCAAGGCACGGCTACATCCGGATCTACTGAGCGAGTGGCAGTGACGCTCCGAAGTGCCCGATCTTCGCGCCCGGCGGGGGCAGGTCCTCCCGCTGGCGACCCGGCCGGGTCACCCCGATCGTCCAGTACGGAGCGTCGCCCACCGTGGGTGACCGCAACCGGCGCCGGCCGGGGTTCGGCAGGGTCTCGAAGCTCATGGGCCGGCCCGTCGCCACCGGCCTTGCCCGGCCGCACTGTCGCCCAAGGCGGCGTGGAGCACCCCCGAACGCTCTCGCTGTGAGCGCCGTGCGTCGGCGAGCCGTTCGCCGAACCTGATGGCGATCCCCTCATCGAGCTCCGGCAAGAGGTGGCCGTAACGGTCGAGGGTCACGTTGATCGATGAGTGCCCCATGCGGGCCTGGATGGCCTTGGGATGGGCGCCCTCGGCGATGGCGAGCGCCACGCTCGTGTGTCTCAAGTCATGGTTGTGCCGATGTCGGCACAACCACGACCTTCGCCACCACGCGGCCACCTTGACCGCCCGCATGCCCGGCATCACGACGAAGGAGCTCATGGCTCGCATCGGCCACGCGTCGCCGAGGGCGGCCCTGAGCTACCAGCACGCCACCGAGCAGCGCGACCGTGAGATCGCGGCCTACCTCGACGGGGCGATCCCGGAGCCATGAGGGTCCGCGAGGTGGTCCGCATGCTCGAGGACGACGGGTGGGTGCTCGTTCGCCAATCAGGCAGTCACCGCCACTTCCGGCACCCTGTGAAGCCAGGCACGACGACCGTCGCCGGTAACCTGGGCAAGGAGGGTCAAGGCCGGCACGCTCGCAAGCATCCTGCGCCAAGCAGGGCTGAGGAGGAGCCGATGACGGGCTACGCGATCATCATTGAGGGTGAGGGCGAGTCGTTCTCGGCCTATGCGCCGGAGCTGCCTGGGTGTATCGCCGCCGGGAGCAGTGTCGCCGAGGTGGATGCGCTGATGCGCGAGGCGATCGTGCACCATCTCGAGGTGATGAGGGAACACGGCGATGAGATCCCGGCGCCGACGACGGTGGCGACAGCAATCGCCGAGATCGTGACGACGAAGTAGCTGCCGGCGGGCGGACCGGCCGGGCGACTACTACGACGGCATTGACGACATCCGCCTTCGACTCTCCTCACACGAGCGCTGGGACTGCGATGAACAGCTGCGAACGCCGGTGGATGGCGCACCACTCTCGGCGAGATCGTGAGCCACACCGGTGGTGCCGTGTTCCGTCGGCTCGCTGGCGATCGAGACGACACTCCATCCCTAGAGCTCGGCGCCTCTGGCGGGATGCGATGCCCCATGGCGAGGGGCGGCCCGACCGGAGCCCGAGGGATGGACGCGGGATGGCGTCCCGGCGAGCGAAGCCAGCCGGAGGCTGTAAAACCGGCGCTGACCAGCACGAACGTCTTCGAGGCGGCGCCGGGAATCGAACCCGGGTACAGGGCTTTGCAGTACCACTGAGGACCCCAAGAAGTCCCTGGTCAGAGACCATTTCTAGCAGACCGGGGAGCGAAAAGGGAGCAGCCGGGGAGCGAATCCGGGTCGCCCGCGGTCGCTAGAGGGCACCGAAGGCCCCATCCCTTCGCCAACTTTGCATGTACCATGCATGCATGCCGAACGTGCAGATCCGAGACGTACCCGACGACGTCCACGCGGCCTTAGTCCGCCGGGCGGAGCGTGCCGGACAGTCCCTGCAGCAGTACCTGGCCGCCCGGTTGGCAGAGATCGCGAGCGCCCCCACCCTGGAGGAGGTCCTCGACCGCATCGAGGTTCGCCCCAAGGGCCGGCTCTC
>JAHWKP010000105.1 GCA_019347775.1 Actinomycetota bacterium
AAGGCGTTGCAGCGCAGCCAGCACGTCGGCATGGGCCACTAACCAGCCGGTTGGCTGGTGAGAGATGAGTGAAGACGGACAAGTCGTACTGGTAGTTGACTTTGGGGCGCAGTATGCGCAGTTGATTGCGCGGCGGGTGCGGGAGGCGCGGGTTTACTCGGAGATCGTTCCGCACACGATCACGGCGGAGGAGATCCGGGCGCGGCGACCCGCGGGTTTGATCCTGTCGGGGGGTCCCAAGTCGGTTCACGTGCCGGGCGCCCCGCAGCTCGATCCGCACATTTACGACGCGGACGTTCCTCTCCTGGGCATCTGTTACGGAGCCCAGCTCGTTGCGCAACAACTAGGCGGTGAGGTGAGCCCCACGGGCAAGGGCGAGTACGGGCGGACTTCGCTGGCCGTCACGAACTCGTCGAGGATTCTCGGCGACCTGCCGCCGACCAGCAACGTTTGGATGAGCCACTTCGACTCGATCACCGCCGCGCCTGAAGGGTTCGCGGTCACGGCCTCGACGGCGGAGGTGCCGGTTGCCGTCCTGGAAGATTCCGGGCGGGCGATATACGGCGTGCAGTTCCATCCGGAAGTGGCCCACACCGAGCGCGGTCAGCAGGTACTCGAGCGTTTCTTGTTCGACGTGTGCGGGTGCCGGCCCACCTGGACCATGACCAATGTCATCGATTCGTCGATGGAAGCCATCCGCGCACAGGTCGGCAAGGAGCGGGTGATCTGTGGGCTCAGCGGCGGCGTGGACTCCGCCGTGGCGGCCGCGCTCGTCCACCGCGCCGTCGGAGACCAGCTGACGTGCGTCTTCGTCGACACGGGGATGATGAGGGAGGGCGAAGCCGAACAGGTCACCGAGACCTTCCGTGGCCAGTTCCATGTCGAGCTGGTGCACGTGAAGGCGGCGGATCGCTTCATAGAAGCCCTCAACGACATCGACGATCCGGAACGCAAGCGCAAGATCATCGGCGAGACCTTCATCCGAGTCTTCGAGGAGACGGCCTCGCAGTTCGAGGACGCTCGGTTCCTGGTGCAGGGCACGCTCTATCCGGACATCATCGAATCGGGCACGTCCGACGCCGCCAAAATCAAGAGCCACCACAACGTCGGCGGTCTGCCGGAGGACATGAACTTCGAGCTGGTCGAGCCGTTGCGCAACCTCTTCAAGGACGAGGTGCGCACGGTCGGCGAGGAACTCGGGCTGCCGGAGGAGATCGTATGGCGCCAGCCCTTCCCGGGCCCAGGCCTAGCGGTTCGGATCATCGGCACGATCACTCGCGAGCGACTGGAGACCCTTCGGGCCGCCGACGCCATCGTCACCGAGGAGATCCGTCGGGCGGGCCTGTACCGCGAGCTCTGGCAGAGCTTCGCCATCCTCCCTGCGACGGTGCACAGCGTCGGGGTGATGGGCGACGAGCGCACCTACGCCCACCCGATCATCATCAGGGCAGTCACGTCCGACGACGCGATGACCGCCGACTGGGCCCGCCTGCCCTACGAGGTGCTGGAGCGCCTGTCGAGCCGCATCATCAACGAGGTCCCGGGCGTTAATCGGGTGGCCTTCGACATCACGTCGAAGCCTCCAGGCACCATCGAGTGGGAGTGAGAGTCGAAGACCAGCTTCTGGCGGACCTGAACCCGGTCCAGCATGAGGCCGTCACCCACCCGGGCGGGCCGCTGCTCGTGGTGGCCGGCGCCGGATCTGGAAAGACCCGGGTACTTACTCACCGCATCGCCTGGCTGATTCAGGACCAAGGGGTCTCGCCGTTCGAGATCCTGGCGATCACGTTCACCAACAAGGCAGCCGACGAGATGCGCCGGCGAGTGGCGGGCCTGGTCGGTCCCGTGGCCCTGAAGATGTGGGTATCCACGTTCCACTCTGCGTGTGTGCGGATCCTGCGACGGGAGGCGGAGGCGGTCGGGTTCCCGTCGTCGTTCACTATCTACGACCAAGCCGATGCGGTGCGGCTGACGGGTTACGTGATCCGGGATCTCGGCCTCGACGCCAAGAAGTTCCCGGCGCGCAAAATCCACGCCACGATCAGCGCGGCCAAGAACGAAATGATCAGTCCCAAGCAGTATGCCGACTCGGTCGATGGCTTCCTGGAGAACAAGATCGCGGAGGCTTACCGGATCTACCAAGAGCGCTTGGTGGCCGCCGGGGCTATGGACTTCGACGACCTGCTCGGTGTGACGGTCAGGCTGTTCAGGGACCGACCCGACATCCTCCTCCACTACCAGGAGCGCTTTCGGCACCTCCTGGTAGATGAGTTTCAGGACACCAACGCTGCCCAGAACGAACTAGTCGTGTCACTCGCCCGTAAGCAACGCAACGTCATGGTCGTCGGAGACTCGGACCAGTCGGTGTACCGCTTCCGCGGCGCCGACATCCGCAACATCCTCAAGTTCGAAGAGGCGTTCCCGGACTCGACGGTGATCGTGCTCGAGCAGAACTACCGGTCGACGCAGACGATTCTCAACGCCGCCAACGCCGTCATCGCCAACAATCTCATGCGCAAACCCAAGGCGCTGTGGACCGAGCAGGTCGGGGGAGAGCTGATCTCCCGTTACCACGCCGAGGACGAGCGCGACGAGGCCTCGTGGATCGTGGACGAGATCCGTCGCCAGAAGCGTGAGAACGACTACCGGTGGGGCGACATGGCCGTCTTCTACCGCACCAACGCCCAGAGCCGGGCCATCGAAGAAGAGCTGGCCAAGCGCGACGTGCCCTACCAAGTGGTCGGGGGCACGAAGTTCTTCGACCGCCGCGAGGTGAAGGACCTGCTCGCCTACCTGAAGGCCGTCGTCAACCCGGCCGACGAGGTCTCGCTCAAGCGGATCGTCAACGTTCCCAAGCGCGGGGTGGGCGACACCAGCATCGCCAGGCTCGACGCCTTCGCCCAGTCGCACGGTATGCCCTTCGCCGACTCCCTGCGCCATGCCGGTGAAGCGGGCGTGGCCAAGGCGGCCCAGCGGGGCCTCTCGGAGGTCGACACCCTTTTGGACTCGCTTCGCGGCCTCGTCCCCATCGGTCCGGCCCGGGTGCTGGAGGAAGTTGCAGCGCGTACGGGCTACGTCGACGAGCTCGAGGCCGAGAACAGCGTCGAGGCAGCCGGGCGGCTGGAAAACATCCAGGAGCTCATCGGCAACGCCCGGGAGTACGAGACCGTCGACGACTTCCTGGAGGCGGTGAGCCTGGTCGCTGACGTCGACGAGATGGACGAGGACGACAGCGGCGTGATCCTCATGACCCTGCACACCGCCAAAGGCCTCGAGTTCCCGATCGTGTTCCTCGCCGGCCTGGAGGATGGCGTGTTCCCCCACCTGCGTTCGCTGGGCGATCCCGACGAGATGGAAGAGGAGCGCCGCCTCTGTTACGTGGGCATCACCCGCGCGCGCGAGCACCTCTACCTTTCGCACGCTTGGTGCCGCACCCTTTGGGGAACGTCGAGCTACAACCCGCCGAGCCGCTTTCTCGATGAAATCCCCGAGGAGCTCATGAACTCACTGGGTGGCGAGCAGCTCCGCCGTACCCGCTCTCGTTCGCGGCTGTCAGGCGATCGCGACGATCACCGGGGGCCGGGGTGGCGCCGCGACGACATGGTCGAGACCGCCATCCGCCGGTCGCAGCCCACCAGCACGGGCGCTGAGGACCTGGCCCTGCGAGCCGGCGAGGACGTGGTCCACGACAAGTGGGGCGAGGGCGTCATCATCGCCGTCACCGGCACGGGCGACAAGGCCGAGGCCCATGTCCGTTTCCCCAGCGTCGGCGAGAAGCGCCTTCTGCTGGCGTGGGCTCCGCTGCGGCGGCCTACCTGAACCGGTTACGCCGACTGGCGTAGGTCAACTACGACGATGCCGTCGCGGACTTCGGCGGGGTAACGGGGGTTATCCGGGCACTCCCTCCGGAACTTGCTTGCGCGGCGATCCCAGTCCAGCGAGCAATCCCCTTCGGGAGAGTGAACCTGGACGGCCGACCACCCGCTCTCAGGATCGTCGCCCTCGTGGAGGACCCAGATGTCGCGGCCCCGCCCATCGCCTCCCTGTTCCAGGGGATCCTGGAACAGAAGTGGACCACTTTCTTCGATCGTCTCGGCCAGTCGCTCCGCATCTCCGACCTCGAAGGTTTCGTCGCCCACGTTGCGGGCCACGTCGGGATCGCTCGCTAGGCGGAGCACACCGAACACGAGCGCCGCTGCCAGCACTACGGCACCGACGGCGGCCAAGACCAGAGTTGTTCCTCGCGACACGCACGTAGTATGTCTCCCCGATGGAGCGCACCTATCGCGTCGTGGTGGCCAAGCCAGGCCTCGACGGCCATGATCGCGGTGCCAAGGTGATAGCCCGTGCGCTGCGCGATGCCGGCTTCGAGGTCATCTACACGGGCTTGCGACAGACGCCCGAACAGGTCGTCGAAGCGGTCGTCCAGGAAGATGCCGACGCCTTGGGCCTGTCGCTTCTCTCCGGTGCGCACATGACGCTGTTTCCCAAAGTCCTCGAGGCGCTGAAGTCCCGGGGACTCGAGGACGTGCTGTTGTTCGGAGGCGGGATCATCCCCGACCACGACATACCGAAGCTCGAGGAGATGGGAGTCGCCCGCGTCTTCACGCCCGGCGCCGCACCCCTGTCCGAGATCACGAGTTGGCTGGCCGATGCACTCGACAAACGAGAGAAGACGCTGGCCGCCAACTAATGGATCTATTCGAATACCAGGGGAAGCAGTACTTCGCGCGGTTTGGGATCCCGGTTTCCGACGGGCGGCCTGCGGACACCGTCGATGAGGCTGTGGCCGCAGCGGAAGCGGTTGGCTATCCAGCGGTAGTCAAGGCCCAGGTGCAGGTGGGGGGGCGGGGCAAGGCAGGGGGTATCAAGCTCGGCGACAACGTCGAGGAAGTCCGCACCCACGCCACCGCCATCCTCGGAATGGACATCAAGGGCCATGTGGTCAAGCGGCTATGGGTCGAGAGGGCCACCGACATCGCCGAGGAGTACTACGCCAGCTTTACCCTCGACCGAGCCGCCAAAAAGCACCTGGCCATGGTCTCGGCCAAGGGGGGTGTCGATATCGAAGCCGTCGCCGAAGAAGATCCTGGAGCGATCGCCCGGCTGCACATCGACCCCGTCGACGGGCTGACTTCGGCAGATGCCCGCGACCTCGTCGACCAAGCCGGCCTGAACGAAAAGGCGCGGGACGGCGCCGCCGACTTGCTCATGAAGTTGTACAGGTGCTTCACGGAGGGCGACTGTGACCTGGCCGAGGTCAATCCGTTGGTGTTGACCACCGACGGACGCGTTCACGCCCTCGACGCCAAAGTGACTCTTGACGACAACGCCGCCTTCCGCCACCCCGAGTGGGACGAGTACCGCTCGATGCAGGTGATGGACGAGCGCGAGCGGATGGCCAGGGAGCGGGGGTTGCAGTACATCGGCCTCGACGGCTCCGTCGGGATTCTCGCCAACGGCGCCGGCCTCGCTATGAGCACCCTCGACGTCGTGAACCAGGTCGGCGGCGACGCCGCCAACTTCCTCGACATAGGCGGAGGCGCAAATGCCGATGTCGTCGCATCGGCCTTGGAGGTCATCGATTCGGATCCTCGGGTGAAGTCGATCTTCATCAACATCTTCGGAGGGGTAACGCGCGGTGAAGAGGTGGCCAACGGGATCGTCGAAGGGATGTCCCGCGTCGACATCTCGGCACCGATCGTCATACGCCTGGACGGCACCAACGCGGACCAAGGCCGGGCGATCCTGGCCGAGCACGAGTCGGACTCGCTGATCTCGCGCCCCACCATGATCGAAGCCGCCAAGAAAGCCGTCGAACTGGCGAAAGCTCGGGCGTGATGTACCGCTTGATGTTGACGACGGCCGGGCGCCGGGGAGGGACCCGGCGCTCCGGAGGAGCCTGGGTTGGGGTGCCCAGGCGGGCAGAAACAGGCGCGGCAGCAGTGGAGCTCGCGCTGTTCCTGCCTCTGT
>JAHWKP010000106.1 GCA_019347775.1 Actinomycetota bacterium
CGGAGCGCGACCTGCTGCACCAAGATCGCCCCGAGAAACAGCAGGCAGGTCGTGATCAGCGGCCTGGCGGAACCGCCGGCTGCGAGCGGGGGGATGCCGCTGTCGATGGCGACCTTGATGAGGTATGGCCCGGCGAGGGCCATCGCCTCCTCGACCAGGATGAGTGCGCCCAGGGCCATCAGGGTTCGGCGGTGTGGACTCAGCAGGCTGCCGAGCAGGCGCTTGCTGCGCCCCCGAAGGAAGGCCGCGAGGCTGCCGGTGACGTCTTCGACGCTCTCGGTGGCGACGCCGCGCCAGTCCCCGTCGCGGGGACGGCCGTCGGTCGGGCGTCCGTCGCCCTCGGGGTGCAGTTGTTCGGAGTTCTGGTCGGCGGTGCTCATGCCACGGCCTCTGACTCGGCGTCGACTTCCTGCGACAGGATCAGGCGATAGGCGGGAACGTCCTTCATCAGGTCGGAGTGGCGCCCGACGTGGCTGATCACACCGTCCTGAAGAAGCGCGACCCGGTCGGCCAACGCGATGGTCGACGGACGGTGGACTACGAGCAGTCCAGTGACGCCATCGAGCACCGACTCGAGCGCCGCCTCCACGAGGGCTTCGGTGTGGACGTCGAGCGCCGAGAGCGGGTCGTCGAGCACTATGACCCGGGGCTGGGCCAGCACGGCGCGGGCGAGTGCGAGGCGCTGGCGCTGGCCGCCGGACAGGGAGAGTCCCTGCTCGCCCACGCGGGTGTCGAGACCCCAGGGCAGGCGCTGGACAAATCCGGCTTGCGCCACCTCAAGGGCGCGCTGGACGTCTTCGTCGCTCGCGTCGGGGCGGCCCATCACCACGTTCTCCCGCACGCTGGCGGAGAAGAGCAACGGATCCTCGAAGGCCACGCCGACGTTGCGCCGCAGCGCGTCGATGGTGAGATCGCGCACGTCGGTCCCGTCCAGCGTGGCCCGGCCGGTCGTCGGGTCGTAGAGGCGGGGAACCAGCGAGAGCAGGGTCGTCTTGCCCGAACCCGTGGCGCCCACGATCGCCACCGTCTCCCCTGGTTCGATGTCGAGGTCGACGCCGCGCAGGATCTCGTGCTTCGTGCCCGGGTAGGTGAAACGCACGCCCTCAAACCGAATGCGACCGTGACCCTTGGCCGACGTGAGGTTCCGAGCGCCCTTGCGGTCAGCGATGTCGGGTTCGGTGTCGAACACCTCAAATATGCGCTGCGCGGCGGTCTCGGCTTCCTCCGCGATGGCAAGAATCCAGCCGAGCGCCTCGATCGGCCAGATCAGCATGTTGAGCAGCAGGAAGAACGCCGTCAAGCCGCCGATTTTGAGGTTGCCCTGTGAGACCGCCCAGGCGCCACCGAAGAGGATTCCGGCCTGGGTGAGCTTGGGGACGATCCCGAGCAGGGTCCAGAACTTGGCCCGAAGGCCGACGGCCCGCATCGAGGTGTCGTGCAGGTTCTGGGCCCGGCCGCCGAACTGCTCGCTGACGAGGTCCCGGCGTCCGAAGGCCTTGATAACTCTGATGCCGGTCGCGGATTCCTCGATAGCCGTGGCGAGGTCGCCCTGCTCGTCCTGCACCTGGCGCGAGACCTTCCGGTACTGACGCTCGAACTTCACCGACAGCCAGAGAATCGGAATGGCCGAGACGGCGGTGAGCAGGGCCAAGCCGGTGTGCAGACGGAGCAGCAGGATGATGACGCCGACGAAGGTGACGGCGTTGACGATGAGGAAGATCAGCCCGAAGCCCATGAAGCGGCGGATGACCCGCACGTCGCCCATGGCGCGCTGAAGGAGCTGACCGGACTGCCATTGGTCGTGGAAACCGATGTGCAGGCTCTGCAGATGGCGGTAGATGTCGTCGCGCAGCGTGGTTTCCATGCCGGTGGCGGCGTAGGCGAGGATGTAGCGGCGCAGGAACGACAAGAAGGTCTCGACCGCTCCTACGAGTAGGACGAGCCCGGTCAGGACCCAGAGCCAGGTGCGGTTGCCGTCCTCGATGGGGCCGTCGATCACGCCCTGGATCAGGACCGGGATGTAGATCTCGCCACCGATGCTCAGGAGCGCGACGATCAGCATCGTTATCAACTGCCGTCGGTAAGGCCGCATGTAGGGCCAGACGCGTCGTAGCGCCTTGTACTGCACTGGGAACTCCTGATTCCGGCGAGAGGCTCCGTCGCCCGTTCGCCTTGCGTGCGGGGGGAGAAGCCACCCTACCGGCCCGATCCCGGCCGTCGTTCGTATTTATGCGGGGCGGATGGTGCCTTCGGCCGCCCCCAACTCAAGAGTCGGGCCGGACCCGCTGGAGCCGGCGCCGCCGCGCAGGATGACGGAGTCCCCGTCCTCGAGAAACCGCCGCTGGGTACCGTCCGGAAGCTCGATCGGATCCCTACCCCGCCAGGTGAGCTCGATGAGACTGCCGTAGGTACCCGGCTCCTCACCCGAGACCGTGCCGGACGCAAAGAGATCGCCGGGACGAGCCGAAGCCCCGTTCGACGTCAGGTGCGCCAGTTGTTGGGCGAAGGTCCAGTAGAGATCGGCGAAATTGGTCGAGCTGATCGTGGCGCCGTTGAGTTCCACCGAAAGGTCGAGATCCAGCCCCCACGGCCGGCTGGCCCGCAGGTGTCCGGCGGGCGCCGGTTCCTGCACCGGAGGGTGCACGAGCCAGGACTCGAGCGCCGCCATCGGGGTGATCCATCCCGACATCGTCGTCAGGAACGACTTGCCCAGGAACGGACCGAGGGGCTGGTATTCGAAGGCCTGGATGTCTCGGGCCGACCAGTCGTTGACCAAGACGACGCCGAAGACGTGCTCGGCGGCCTCGTCGGGGCCGGGGCAGGCGCCGGCGGGAATCTCGTGGCCGACGATGAACCCGACCTCGAGCTCGATGTCAAGAGTGGCGCTGGGTCGGCGGACGATCGACTCGCCGTCCTTGACGAGACCGACCGGGCGGCGCACCGGCGTACCGCTGACAGCCACGGTGCCGGAACGACCGTGGTAACCGATGGGCAGGCGACGCCAGTTCGGCAGCAGCGGTTCACTGTCGGGCCGGAAGAGCCGGCCCAGGTTGGTGGCGTGATGTAGCGACGAGTAGAAGTCGACGTAGTCGCCTATGTCCAGCGGGAGAAGAACCTCGACATCGGCCAGCGCCATCTTCGGCATGGCCTCGTCGTCCTCGATGCGGCGCTGAAGCTCCTCGCGGACCGACTCCCACGCGGCCGGCCCGGCCGCACAGAACCGGTTGAGCGTCCCGCCGCTGAACGTGGCCGGATCGACAGAGAGGTCGAGGCCCCCCAGGTCGATGGCCTCGTCGCCGATGCGAGCCACACAACGGGCATCACCGCCTCCGCGTGGTTGCACGACGCCATAGGGAAGATGGTCGATACCGAACCCATGTTGCTGGCTCTTCGCGCGAGCGCTCACTTAGCCGCCAGTTGGTCGAGTTGATCGAGGTGCTCTTCGTAGTGACCGACGTGGAAGTGCTGGAGCTGGTCGGCGATGGTCATCCGGCCGAGAGTCGAGTGGGTTCCCGCCTTGGCCCAGTCCTCGGTCGTGAGCTCACTGAGCCGGGCCCGCAGCCGGTCGATGGCTCGTCGAGATCGGAGCACGTGCTCCGCGACGGGAAGTTCCGGCGCTGCGGCGACTGCGGCGCGGCGGGCTTCGTCGGCCTTGGTCCGACCGAAGGGCTGATCCGGCTCTCCGTCGAGGACGCGATCTAGCTCGGTGAGCCAGTACGCGCCGAACTCGGCGAGATGGCCCCACACATGGGCGGGCTCCCACCGTTCGTCGCCACCGGGGTCTGGCTCGGTGAGCCCCTCATGGGAACGGCGAGTGTGTTCGAGGAGCCGGGCCTCGGCGACATCTAGTCGCGACAGCCAGGAGGCGACCGTCGCGGCGGCGTCACCGGTAGGGAGCTGCCAGGCCGATGCGAGGTCGACCTCGCCGGAGACGTCCGAGAACGCGGACAGGAAGGTCTGGTTCTCCTCCGGCGTGCCGATGGTGACCCGCACACCCACACCGGCAAAACCCCGGGTCACAACTCCGCGGCGCTCGAGAGCCAGCGCGAGGTCTGCCGCCGAGTCGCCGGCCGGCAACCAGACGAAGTTTCCCTGCGGGTCGGGGACCATCCATCCCGAGTCGCGCAGCGCCTTGGCCACCTCTCGGCGACCGGACTTGACAGCGGCAACCCGCGGGTGCAGTTCCGGGTCGTCCAGAGAGGCCAAGGCTGCTGCTTGGGCGAGGGAACTGACGGAGAACGGCAGTCGGACTTTGTCGACGGTCGCTACCACTTCCTCGGGCCCATACATCCAGCCGACTCGAAGGGCGGCGAGGCCGTAGGCCTTCGAGAAGGTGCGCAGGACAACCACGTTGGCTCGCTCTGAGAAGAGCTTGATCGGGTCCGGCACGTCGTCACCGTCGACGAACTCCTGGTAGGCGGCGTCGACCACGAGCAGGCAGCTGTCAGGGGTCGCGTCGGCGAGCCGCAGCAGTTCGTCAGTGCGCAAGGCCGTGCCGGTCGGATTGTTCGGCGTGGCGATCAGGGCAAGGCGAGTGCGCTCGGTAAAGGCGGCGATGGTGGCGTCGACGTCTATCGTCTGTCGCCTCACAGGCACTTCGACCGCGGTCGCGCCCGAGAGTTGAGTGAAAACGGGATAGGCCTCGAAGGAGGGACGCCCGTAGATGACTTCGTCGCCGGGACCGGCATAAGCAAGGCACAGCTGCTGGATCAGTCCGACCGAGCCGCAGCCGACGGTGATGCGCGACTCGGTCACGCCGATCTTGTCAGCGAGGGCCTCGCACACCGCGGCGGCGCGGTGGTCGGGGTACCGGTTGACGGTGTCGACCGCGGCCTCGATGGCCTTCGCCGCGTTGGGGAGCGGTCCGAAACTCAACTCGTTTGACGCCAGCTTGATGGCGGTGTCGAGGTTGTGGTCGTCGATGGCGGCCTTAGCCGAGCGTCCTGGGACGTAGCCCGGAAGCGCATCGGCCTCGGGCCGGGGCCGCAGAGTCACGTCAGGAAACCTAGAGGCCGTGCGCGAGCCAGGGCGCGAGGCGCCCGGGGCTCAGGGTCCGGCGGGCGGGTCCGGCGGTACGGCGGCCGAACCTGGGCGCGGCCGGTAGTACCAGGCCGCGGCGCTCAGGGCCCCAGCCAGGCCGATGATCGCAATGGTGAGAATCAGCAGGCTCATCGCGGAGTCATCGCCATCGAGAGACGTAGGCGCCGCGAGTATTGAGGTAGTCGTCAGGTCGGACGGCGTGTCCCGAAGGATCGCAGCTGTGGTTGTGCCCGTTTCCTCCGGCGGCACCTCGGTCGTCCCTTGCGGCGGTGGTGGCGGTGGCGGCGTCGGGCTCACTCCGGGCGACTGAGTGGTCGTGCCGCCCGGGGGCGGCGGGTCGACAGTGGTCGTGCCGGACCGGGTGGTCTGGGTGGTCGATGCGGGTGGGCTGGTGGTAGTCGTAGTGGACCCGCCCCCGCCCCCGCCCGAAGCGACGGTGACTTGCCCGGCCATGCCCACGCCGTTGGCGCTGCCGTGGACGGGGCAGTAGTAGGCGAAGGTGCCGGCTTCGTCGAACGTGCGGCTGTAGCGGTCGCCGTTGCGCATGCACGACTCGCCGTTCTGGAACGAACAGCCGGGGCTGGAATCGAACGACCCGTCGCTGGCCCGCACGCCGTGGGGCCGGACGCCTCGGTGGATCCAGACGACGGTGTCTCCGCGCTGCACGATGATCTCGGGCGGTTCGAACTCGTCGTCGACGATGTCGTTGTCGCCGCGGTAGTGCCACATGAGATCGGCCCACGGGCCGTCGATCTTGTGCCCGAACTCGTTCGCGCGCTCGGTGTGGGCGATGGTTTGGCCGAAACGGGCTTTGAACTCCTCGAAGGTGGTGAG
>JAHWKP010000107.1 GCA_019347775.1 Actinomycetota bacterium
TGTGGTCCATCTCGAGCTCATTGCACTTGGCGTCGTACAGGTGGAGGTCGAGGTCGTAGTCGTGGATTGTGCCCAAGGTGAACACGGCGCCGCCCGAGGGGTCGGGCTCGTTGAGCGTGGAGTCCGGCCCGCTGACCCAGAAGTGCTTGTAATCGCCCTCGAGGTCGAAGAAGGCATAGATCACGCCGTCGCCGGCTCCGCCTTCAGGGCAGGTCTGGCGAGCGGCGTCGGTCCCGTAGGTGCCGGCAGTCGCATACGCAACAATCGGCGCCGGCATGGCGATGGTCGCCTCGAACTCCTTGATGTCCTGAGCGGGCGACGGCGCAGCCGTGCCTACAGCGAGAAGGCCTACCGCGGCAATGCCTATGGCGAGAGTGCGAAAACGCATCAGAAACTTCCCCTTAGAGGTAGATCGTGTGGACTAGTTACAACCCATTTTACCGGCAGGGTGTTACTACCCACCATCGCCCACCTGGACTACCGCCTCTGGCCTGAACGGCGGTCAGGCGTAGCCCGTTCGGGGGATAAATCAGCCGTGAGGCGAGGATTTTGCGCTCAAAGCGGTCAAATCCGGCGTCGTCGGTGACGGATCAGCCTCCGGCCGGTGGGCCCAGTAGCGCCAGACGCGAATGGGGCGGGTGGCGTTCTTGAACTCGATGGGGCCGAGGTCCTCCATCTCGCCCGGAGCGCCGGTGCCGGCAGCCTCCCGGACGTGATCCGGGAAGCAGACCTGGTCCTCCCTCGCCTGGCTGCACAGGCGGGCCCCGATGTTGACGGTGTCCCCGACCAACGAGTACTGGCTCTTCTTGGCGCTACCGACGATGGCCGACACCACCGATCCGGAGTTCACGCCGATCCCGTAGCGGATCGGCGGCAGTCCGTGGGCCTCGAGCTCCTCCCCGATGGCAGGGCGGGCCTGCTGCATCGCAATGGCGCAGGACAACGCCCGGGAGGCGTGATCCTCCTGGATCTCGGGCGCGCCGAAGGCGGCGTAGATCTCGTCGCCCACGTACTGCATGACCGTGCCGCCGTGGTCCAGCACGATCTGGGACAGCCGCTCGTAGTAGGTGTCGAGCATGCGCCGCACTTGCGCGGGCTCCATGGTCGCCGCTTGGGCGGTGAACCCCCGCAGGTCGCAGAACAGCACGGACACGTCGAGGCGCTCGCCCGCCATGACGGCATCGACTCGGTCCTCGTTCACCAGCCGCTCGGCGACCGCCGGAGGCACGTACTGGGCGAACAGCGCCGAGACCCGTCGCCGGGCCCGTCCCTCGGTGACATACCGGAGGACCAATCCAGCCATCAACGCCACAAGAGCGGCCAGCGGGGGATATAGGAAGTCCGGGATGACGCCGGCCTCGAAACGGGCCAGGGACCACAGCAACCAGGCGACCAGCAGAAGGACCGACATGGCGACTCCGAACCGCAGCGGAGCGAGCCAACTGAGAAGTCCGATTGCAGCGACGAGGAAGACCACCCACGCCACCGTCTCTCCGGTGGAGGCGTCCTCGACGTACTCCTCTGTCAGCAGCGTGTTGAGCACGTTGGCGTGCAGGAACACGCCGGGCACTCCCAGGTTCTGCTTCGCCACGGGTGTCTGGCGGAAGTCCTGAAGGATCTGCGCGGTGGCTCCGATGAGCACAATCTTTCCGGATACGTTGCTGAGTGCGGTCCCGTTGAGAATGTCGGCCGCCGAGGTGAATGGAACCTCATTCGCAGTGCCGGAGCCGAGTGTCTCGCCGGGACTCAGCTCCGGAGAGAAGTTGACCCGGAGCAACTTTCCCTCCTCGGTCGGAATCGTTTCTCCGCCGACCTCAATGCCGAACGGCCGCTGCACGATCGGACCTTCGATGCCCTCGGCGAGCATGAACGCCGCCAGTCCGAGGGTGGGGACATCGGTCTCGCGGGTCTCGGCGATCAGGGGCACGCTGCGAACGACGCCGTCGGTGTCGCCCTGGACGTTTACGAGTCCCACCGCGGCAGCGGCTTCGAACAGCGGTTGAGCTGGGAGACGGATGCCCTCGGTGGCGCGGTAGGCCCGCCGTCCATCGGGCTGGCGGGTCAACACGGCTGCATCAACGGCAAGTACGACGGGCTCGCCCTCGATCGCCGCGGCAAGGACCTCGTCGCCGGGCCTGGGGGCGTCGAACGTGACATCAAATGCGACGACGTGGGCGCCCGCGTCCAGCAGACGGCTTACCAAGTCGGCTTGCAATTCCCTCGGCCACGGCCAAACGGCCTGAACGGTGTTCAGCGAACGATCATCGACGCCCACCACGAGGACTCGGGGGTCCGTGTCGCCCCTCGGAAATATGCGGTCGCCCAGCTGCATCCGGAACAGCCCGAAGACCCCGGCGCTGTGGGCGATACCCGACAGTGCGCCGAACGAAACGGCAAGGAGCATCACTACCGCGACGCGGTACCAGACTGACTTCCGCAGCCTCTTGAGGCCTTCCCCCCGCGCCATGCCGTGGCGAAGTTACCCGCGGTTGGCCCGGGCCGCCCGGAGGAGTGCTGGTCAGATGCAGGCGGTGCCGGCGTCGACCTCGACGGGAGGGGTCGCCTCGGCGACTTTCTCGGCCGTCTCGGCGAGTTCCTGCTGCAGACGGTCGATCTCGGCCTGGATCGCCTTGGCCTCGTCGTCCAAGCCTTGAACCCGGGCTCGGTCCGCTTGGTCTACCAACTCGGCGAGCTGGAGTTCGATACCCAATGCGTGGTCTTCGAGTCGCGGATCGTGCACGTTCAGGGTGTACCCAGCCCCCGTCTCTCGTACGCACGCGTCGTGGGGTAAGAACGAGGACATGAGCGAGGACGACACGAAGGACATTCCCCAGACCGACGACGAGTGGCGGGAGCTGCTGACGCCGGAGCAGTACGAGGTGCTGCGCCAGGGCGGCACCGAGCGGGCCTTCACTGGCAAGTACGTCAACGTCAAGGATGACGGCACGTATCACTGCGCCGGATGTGGATCGCTGCTTTTCGCCTCGGATACCAAGTTCGAATCCGGTTCCGGTTGGCCCAGCTTCTACGAGCCTGCGGTGGCCGACGCCGTAGAAACCCGTGAGGACGTCAGTCATGGCATGAGCCGCACCGAAGTCGTGTGCCGGCGCTGCGGCGGTCACCTCGGACACGTCTTCCCCGACGGTCCCCAGCCAACCGGCGCGCGCTTTTGCATCAACTCCGCCGCCCTGCAGTTCGAGAGCAAGTAGGACGCATACCCGCTGGCAGGACGCATCCCGGCGGCGCCGTGTTTGTCCGGCGGGACGCCCGGTTAAGGCGATTGGCATGCGCTCTCTTGCCATCTACCCAACTCCGCTCGCCCTTTCGCGCCTTGGCGGGGTGGCCGCCATCGTCGGCTGTCTGGCCCTCGTGGCCGGCCTCCTCTTTGTCGCTAGCGCACCTGCCAGCGCGGCCGAAGGGGACCCCGTCGGCAACCTCGACTCTGTCTCGGTCAGGGCGGCCTTCACCCAAGACCCGCGCGACGCCGACAAGATCGCCAACTACGAGGTATTCGGCTGGGCGGCCGACCCGAACGACGACTCGGATCCCGGCTCGGTCGAAGTCCATATCTATGTCGACGGCAATAAGGCAGGGGTCACTTCGACCGGCGGAGACGGCAACGAGCGCCCGGACGTTCAGCGAGCGCATCCCTGGGCGCCATCGCATAGCGGATGGTTTGCGTCGGTCAGCTGGCCCGCCGGGAGTGGGACGCACCGGGTCTGCGCGTACGCGATCAACGAGGGAGCGGGATCCAACAACACGACCCTGGGATGTGTCCGGGTCCGGCCCGGCGCCAGAAGCTCCGGAGACCCCGTCGCTCATCTCGACACCATTCACGTCGGCACCGGGTTGATCCAGCCCATCGGATGGGCGGGAGATCCTGACGGCAATGGTCCGATATTCGTGCGCGTCTACTACGACGGGATTCTCCGGACGCACCTACTGGCTGACAACGAGCGGCCAGATGTCAACCGCGCCTTCCCGCGGCTGTCGTCGCAGACGGGTTTCAACGAGACGCTGCCCATCACGCCGGGCGATCATCGGGTCTGCCTATACGCCGTCAACGAGGGCCGGACTGGCCGGGCAAACACGGCTCTGGGGTGCGTCTTCGTGCGGGTTCCGGGCGAACCCGCGGCCACCGAGCATGACCCGAAGGGCGCGCTCGACGAATTCCGTCCGGGAGACCCGAACCAGGCGCTCGAGACGATGCGGGCCCGAGGCTGGGCCTATGACCCCGACGCGGAGGACATCGGCGTGCAGGTGCGGGTTCTCGCCTACGTGTTCCAGCCGCTGGAGCCCGCTGTGGTCGACCTCCCGACAGACGTTGAGCGCTTCGACGTGCAACGGGCGCACCCGGGCGCAACTCCGCCGACGGGCTTCGACGGTGACGTGGCCACCGGACGTTTCAGGCCGGTGATCACCATGGCCTGTGTCTGGGCACCGAACGTGGGTGAGGGCAGCGGACCGAACCGCCTGCTCGGCTGCGGAAACACCCTCGGCTGACCTCAGTCGTCGGCTGACTCAATCGTCGTTCTTGTCCTTGTCCTCGTCGGGCTTGCCATTGCCGCGACCGGGCTTGTCGGCGACCGGGGCGGTGGTCAGGGGCTCCAATAGCTCGATGGTCAGCGTCGCCATCACCGGATCCAACTCACCGTCCCGGGACCACTTGCTCACTTCGTCCTGGAGCTTCGAGGCTTCTTCGGCCTGCTTGGATTCGTCCTCGTAAGCCATGACTTCGCGGAGCTTGTTTCGCAAGTCCGGACCCTTCTCTCCGAAGGCCTCGGGATCGTCCTCCAGTCGCGCCAGGAGCTCGCTCAGCGAGCCGGGAGGAGGCGGCGCCGGCAGGGGAGTATCGGGCGGCGCATCCTCATCGACGGCCGCTGCGCTCTCCTGCGTCGTGGGTGTTGGCGGCGCGTCTCCGCTTCCTCCGCCTCGCAGGCCCAACACCAGCAAGAGGACGAACAGTACGACGGCCACCACTCCCATCACCGCCGGCGCCCAGGCCCGCTGCGCCGCCTCTTCGGGTAGAGGCCGCGTCGCGAGCGCGGCCGTCTCGGTGATCGACACCGCTCGTGTCGGGTCGCTCGCGCCACCGGACTCGAGGGCGCGGGCCATCTCCGCGGCGTCGAAGTAGCGATCTGCTGGGTCCTTGGTCAGCGCCCGTTCGGTGACCCGGGCGAACCACTCGGGGACGTCTGGGGACGCGGCACGGATGTCCGGTACGGGGGCATGCGCGTGGGCGGTGACGACCTCCATGGGAGTGTCTCCCGTGAAAGGCGGGGTTCCCGTCACCGACTCGTAGAGCACCACGCCCATGGCGTAGAGGTCCGACCGTGGCGTGGCCGGTTGACTCGAGGCCTGCTCGGGCGACAGGTAAGTGGGCGTCCCCATCACCAGTCCGACGGCGGTCATCGCCGACGCGGCGTCGGAGAAGCTCTTGGCGATGCCGAAGTCAGCCAGCTTCACGGTTCCGTCGTCACACACGAGGATGTTGGCCGGCTTGACGTCGCGGTGGACGAATCCTTCGGAATGGGCCGCGCCCAGCGCCGACAGCACCTGCAGGGCGATCGAGCGGACCCGCTCGACGGACAGAGATCCTTCTTCTCGGATGACGTCAGCCAACGAACGGGCGTCGGCCAATTCCATCACGACGTAGGGCCGGTCCTCGTGGTCGCCGGCGTCGTAGACGTTGACGATGTTCGGATGCGAAAGCGCGGCCGCCGAGCGAGCTTCGCCCTCTATCCGGGCCCGGGCGACTGGGTCGTCGACCTCGGCCCTAAGGAACTTGATCGCGACCTGGCGACCGAGCCGGAGGTCGGTCGCGGCGAACACCTCTGACATGCCGCCCCGCCCGAGCC
>JAHWKP010000108.1 GCA_019347775.1 Actinomycetota bacterium
GTCGAGTTACCGGTCCCGTGATCGACAGGATGCTGAGAGCAAACTTTGCGAGCATGCTGGCTGCCATCGAGGAGGAGGCCCTCAACGCCGGCTGACAGGAAGCCCCACAGGGCGAGCCCGCGGCTAATGCCGGCTCGCGAGCTGCCGCGACCAGCGCGAACGGATGATCGGCGCTCCTGGGCCGCGACGGCGAGCCGTCGGCCACCACCGCTCGAGGTCAGCGCGAGCGGCACGTCGGCGCGCCTCGTCCCCAGGTGTACGCGGACGGCTTCAGGCCCGGCAGCCGGGCTCCTGCGGTCACGGACGTGGCGTCGGCCGGCGAGTTGGCGCCTCCCGTCCGACCCTGCCGAGCGACGACGCACCGCCGATACTCGGGTTCTCGTCGGCGCCTCCGGCACTCGCCTGCGGCGCGGAACGAAGGCGATGCGCCGCTTTCCAAACGCGCCACCGCCGGAGATACTCGTCCATGGGGCAGGAGGGGAGGTAGATGACAAAGACGGCGGTCGCCGTGGACAGCGGGGCCCCGGTGCCAACCAAAGTGATGAAGTACCGGGCCACGATCGGGCGGAGTGACTTCGAGACCAAGACGGCGAAGGTGACGGTCTTCCTCCAGCAAGGCCACCGGGTGAGGATGACGGTCCTGTACCGAGGCCGGGAAGTTCGTCACCCGGAACTCGGCGTAGCCCTCTGCGATCGCGTTGCGCAGCTGAACCGGCATCTGGCGGAGGTAGAGGCACCGCCGGAGCTACGCGACGACCGAACCTTGACGATGGTCCTCGTTCCATTGCAGGGAGCGGCTTCGCCATGAGGCGAAGTGGCGCATGCGGAGGCAATACAGCGTCCAACGATCAAGGCCCCAGGGAGCAACACCCCGGCCATGCTTCGCATGCGCGGATGCTCGCGCAGAACTTCGGACCCACCGGTCCCCATGTGCGCTGTTGCTTGCGCAGCGGGCGAACCTGGTGCCGGCTGCTGAGGGCGAGGGCGAGGGCGAGGGCGAGCACGAGCAAGTGATCGGTGCCGTTGAGGTCCTTGACGGCGAGTGCGCCCGACGGCTGGGGGGAGGGCCGCCGACCGGCACTTCGGGGCGGCGGCTACTGGGGTCGCGGTGCTGTGAAGACGGACGGGCGGCCCCGCCGCCGAGCGATGGCACGGCGACCGGGCACATGACAGTCTTGAGCAGCGCTGTCCAGGCTGTGCTGTCGCGGCAGCGGAGGCCGAATGGAAAACGAGTACATTCCGGTGAGTACAAGGACCTGGTTTCGGCGGTGGAGCGCTACGCCACGCTGAGGAGGTGACCGAGAGCGGCTTCGCTGAAGGCGAGCGCGCCCGCTTGATCAGCTTCCCAGAGCGCGACGAACGATCGGGCGCAGTTGGCGTGGGCGGCACGATCAGACGTCAGGACTTGGAGCATGTGCTGGGCGATTTGCCTCGTGGGGTCCGTGCTCCCGGCGCTGGCGAGGGCGAGGGCGAGATGCAGGTTGACGATGGTGATGGACCGTTCGATGAGGAGGCCGTCACGTTCGGCGAGTCCGAAGAAGTTGATGAGAGTCTGTCCTCGCCTGCGTCGTCGGCCTGATCTGGCTGCGGGCACCGGAACGATTCCTTCGAATCGGATGAGCTTCTGCGGGTCATCGTCGAACGACCCGATGGGGTAGACGAGCAGAGGTCTCTCGTTCGTGTGGCGAGGAGACTCCATGTTGAGCTCTCGTGCTCCCTCCACGGGGAATCCGTTGCTCTTGAACGCGGTGTTACAGGTCTTGCACGAGATCAAGTAGTTGTCGGGCTCGTGCGGGAGGAGGAAGTACCCAAGGCCAGGCGAGGCGGCACCGAGAGAAAAGTTCAGTCCATTGGCACGCTCGGGAGCGGAGGCGGGTGGCCACTGTTCGACCATTCCCTTCGGTCGGAAGTGTTCGACGTCGTGTTCGATGTTGCCGAACTCGGAGCGTTCGAGGCGCCGCTCACAGAACCCGCACTTGTAGCCCTGCAGGTCCATGTACGCACGCTTGATCTCACTCCAGATGTCCGACGGCGGCTTCACGTAGTTGCCGGCGACGCGGTATGCCTCGGTCCGTTCGCGAGCCTTGTCGAGCCATGTCGGCGCGATGTCGTTGATCCGCTGCCGTAGCTCAGCATGGGTGACCGCGTATCGGATCATCACCGGTCGTTAAGGCGGTTCGGGTCAGCGAGTCGGCGCATGAACTCAAGGGCTGCCTCGCGGCCACCCTGCTTCGTCTGGGAGCGACCGGCGATGGCGCGGAGCTCCTCCCAGAAGGGTTCCGACCGAGTGGAGGCTAGGCCGAAGTACGAGGACTCGAGTACCTGGTCAGCGGTCTGGCCATAGACGTCCTCGGTCGCGAGTCGGCTCGCCTTCGTTGCTCCCTCGCCGGGAAAGTCTGGATCAGGTTCAACCAAGATGAGGTTCTCGCGCTGAAGCCCTGACGGCAGGAGCGGCGAATGGGCTGTACAGATGAACTGGAGCGCTGGGAACGTTGACCCGAGGCGTGGGAGCACCATCTGCTGCCATCGAGGGTGCATCCGTTGATCAATCTCGTCGACGAGCACGATCCCTTCGACATCGGCAATCGATCCTTCCGCGATCTCATCGAGTTGCGCGAGAAGATCTCCGATCCACGCCAGGAAGCTCCTGACGCCATCGGAAAGAGCGCCGACCGGCAGCGCGATACCGCGCTGGGCGAGGAAGTGTCCCTCCTGGTCAGGCTGCTCGAGGCACTTGATGTCGTCGGGAAGAAGTGCATCGAGCAGCCCGAGAACCTCGCCGCGGTGGCGCGCCTGGGGGAGCCACTGCTCGAGGGGTACGAGGTCAACGTTTTCGAAGAGCAGGTGAGGTGCACGGTCCACGAGTTCGCCGAGAAACCGGACCTCTTGCGCTCCGCGAAACGAGCCGTAGGAGGCCACGAATCCTGGCGGTTCGGACTCGGCGTCCGCCGTGTCATCCGTCAACATGCGATCTGCTGGGGCGTCGCGCGGGATGTGCAGTGCGATCTGGCGGTCGAACTCCCCGGCGTCGACTGTTGACGACAATCGAAGACGCGCCACCGCGTCGCGGATGCCTCCGATGCGAGGCCAACCGCTCGCCCCGTCGGGTACGCGTGAGCTACGTGCCGTCTCGAGGACAGCGGCGACTGCCTTGAGAACGGTGGACTTGCCCGAACCATTCGCTCCGACGACGAGGTTCACGTTGGGTAAGCGCAGTCCTGTGGTGTCGGCAGAATTCGGGTGTACGAAGGGCACCTGGCTTGCGGCGATCGCCCGGAAGTCTTGGAGCACCACTTCTTCGACGTACATCACGCTCTAGCGTGCCACGAAGTCCAGAGCGAAATCCGGTGTCACGTACGAGCATGTTGCTCACTATGGCCAAGATGCGACGCAGCCTCTCCGCAGTGCACAACTCCTGGACACGCACGCCGCCCCGCGTTACATCCATTCCGATCCGTACTTGGCGAGTGTGCACCAAGCAGCCGTCCCAGAACGCGCGGAGGGCCAGGCCGGTGCGGGTGCCACCAAACGCCGGCATGGGGCGTTGCCCTTCATGGAGGTGAACGCCCACGTCACCGACGTGAGGAGCCTCACCGCCGGGTAACGCTCAATCTGGCGGGCTTCCCGATGCAACATCGCGACGCCGCGGGGGCCACGGGGTGCCTGGTCGACAGGCAATCAGCCCCGAGGTGGAAGTTCGACAGGAGCCTGCCGGTGACCAGCGTCGTCCAGACCAGAGCGTGGCGCGCAGCCACGCCATGCGTACCGGAGAGATCGACCCATCACGAGATGTCCGCACCGCCGCGCTCGGCGTATGACCCCGGAGCCGGCGTTCAGACGTCGCTCGGCTACCAGTTCGACCCCTAGCGGAGGCGGTCGCAGTTGCCTGCGGTAGCGTCGGCCCCGTGGCGCACGTGGTCGTCCTCGGAGGCGGGTTCGGCGGCCTCGCTGCGATCCACACGCTCCAGGCCCTTGCCGGCGACGACCTCGACATCACCCTCGTCGACCGCGGCGACCGCTTCTTCATGGGGTTCGCCAAACTGTGGGACCTGGGCGGCATCCGCCCTCTCGACGAGGGGAGCGCGCCCCTGTCGCGGCTGTCTCAGCGGGGCGTCAACGTCGTCCGGGCCGACATCACTGCAATCGATGCCGAGGCCCGCAGCGTGGAGACGTCCGCCGGGGTCCTGGAGGCTGACGCCTTGCTCGTCGCGCTGGGCGCACCGTCGAATTCGGCCCATGTCGACCTCTTGCGCGCTCCCGGGGCACATGACCTTTACGACGCGGCGTCGCTACGAGCCATCCATGGGGCGCTCGGCTCCATGGAGGCCGGGCGGGTCCTCGTCGCCCTGCTCGGCGCACCGTTCAAGTGCCCGCCGGCGCCGTTCGAGGCGGTCCTCATCGTCGACGAGGTCCTACGCCGGCGTGGAGTGCGGGAGCGTGTCCACATCGCAATTTCCACGTTCCAGCCCATGACCCTGCCGGTGGCCGGCAAGGACGCCAGCGAGTTCGTCGCCCGCCAGCTCGGCGACCACGGGGTCGAGCTGCTGTCCGGACGCAAGGTGGCCGGAGTCGACGCCGGGGGAGACACTCGGTTCGTGCGATTCGAGGACGGCTCCACGGCGGAGTACGACCTTCTGCTCGGTGTGCCCGCGGCATCGCCGCCGGCGGTGGTCAAGGACAGCGCCCTGGCCGGCGCGCACGGCTGGATCGAGCCGGACCGCCGCACGCTGCGCACGTCCTTCGACCGGGTCTACGCGGTCGGCGACTGCACCCAGGTCCCAACCGCCAACGCGCAGCTGCCCAAGGCCGGCGTCTTCGCGGCCGCGCAGGGAGAGGTGGCGGCCGCCAACATCGCCGCCGACCTGGGCGTGGGGAGCGGGGCGACGTTCGATGGGCACGGCTACTGCTTCCTGGAGCTCCCGGGCCGGCGGGTGGCGTTCGTCGAAGGCAACTTCTTCGCCGAGCCCGCCCCTGACGTACAGCTGAGCGAGGCGGACGACAGCCGGTTCGCCCGGAAGCAGGCGTACGAGCGCGAACGCCTGGCCGCCTGGCTCGCCTGACCGCCGGTCGTCACTTAAGGATTCCTCTCGCGCAGGAGCCACCATCCACGCCGACCGGGGAACGTTGATGACCTCCAAGGGCGTGGCCCAACTCCTCGCCGACCTCGGCGTCGGCCGCCCATTCTCGGCCGCACGCCAAGTCTTTGCCGTCGCAGCTCTGCAGGACGACTGAAGGGGCGCAGAACCGTTCCACCAGTCAATGTGCGAGGAAATGATGCCGTCGGTCGCCGCCACATCCACGGGGATGAAAGTGTAGGTTCTTTCCTCGACGCCGCAGTGGCGAGATTCCTCGGGACATCGGTATCGCGCAGGGGTCGGCTGCCCGAGGTGCCCCCTAACCACGAGCACCGCGGACCCGACAGGGTGACCCGAACGCCGGGTTGAGGGCGCAGTAGAAGCTTCCGCGGGGCCGACCCTCGTTCTAAGGACAGCCGACGGCGTCAGCCGATTCTCGAGTCAGACCCTTCCCTAGGCGCCGGCTCGACCGTAGAGGGGAACGATCGCCCATCGGTGGACCCTCGGTTGAACGGCACGATCAGATACTCCCTGCCGATTCGGTCGCGCTCAGCCTCGGCGGTCAGCTGCTTTCAGCTGCGATCTGGATGAGGTTGCCGCACGTGTCGTCGAAGACGGCGGTTGTCACGGACCCCATGTCCGTCGGAGGCTGCGTGAACCGCACGCCGCGGCTGACGAGCCGCTCGTACTCGGCCGTGACATCGCCTACAGCGAACGAGGTGAACGGAATGCCATCCTCGACGAGGGCCTG
>JAHWKP010000109.1 GCA_019347775.1 Actinomycetota bacterium
CGGGAGCGCTGGTCATGTTCCGGATACCGCCGAGGTTGCGCTGCAGCTTGTCGAGCTCGCGCTGGTGGAACAGGGCTTCCTTCTTCGGCATGGCCTCGAAGTCGCCGGCCGCCCGCATGCGCTCGTAGTCCTGCATCTTGCGGACGCGGCCGTGGATGGTCTGGAAGTTCGTGAGCATTCCGCCCAGCCAGCGCTCGTTCACGTACGGCATCTCACAGGCCTGGGCGTAGCGCGCCACGGGGTCCTGGGTCTGCTTCTTGGTGCCGACGAACAGGATGGTGCCGCCGTCGGCAACCAGATCGCGCACGAATTCGTAGGCCTGACCGACGCGTCCGAGCGTCTGGTTCAAGTCGAGGATGTATATCCCGTTGCGCTCGCCGAAGATGAACCTCTTCATCTTCGGATTCCAGCGCCGGGTCTGGTGACCGAAGTGGACTCCGGCCTCCAGCAGCTGCTTCATGGTGACTACGGCCACGCGTTTCCTCCCAATCGGTTAGTTCCTGACTCGATGCCACGCCGGCTTGCGCCGGCGACCGTTGGGGGCGTCGAGTGCGAGATTGCCCGTATTTCGGGTCGGACTGATGCTACTCGCGGCGAAATAGGCCCAGATCTGGCCTCGGACCGAGTTGCCACGCCAAGCCGAAAACGCCCAGTAGGAGTATCACCGCCAAGCCCCGCCACGCCCCTTCCACGCCCGCCGAGGGCATGGAAGAACGCAGTGCGAGGGCGGGGGCGTCCCCGGACGCCGGCGCAGTCGCCGCAAGCTCGAACGGGTCAGTCACCACCACAGGAGGCTCAGGCTCCGGTGGGCTCCATCCCGGCGGCGCAGAGACGGTGAGCCTGCCTCCTCGCATGGAGACGGCCCACGCTGCATGCCCGCCACCGGTTGCCACCGGAACGCCGTCGGCAAGGATGCGGAAGGCGCCCTCCCCGCTCACGAGGGCCTTTCGGGCGTGAGCAAGCTGGACTCGCAGCGTGTCGGGAACCTGGGATGGCGCCGCCTTCGCCGGCCGAAGCCCGGCGTAGTAGGCGGCAAGGATTTCCGCGCTCTTCATCCCCCTGCGGGCCTTACCTAGCGCGCCGTGCTGACTCATGCCGACGCCGTGGCCCCAGCCGCCTCCTTCGATGACTACATGGTGCTCGTCAGATCCAGGGCCAAGCCCGAACGCCGTGGAGGGCAGGAGCCGGGGCAGGCCGGCCGGAGCTGGGTGGGCCGCTTCAAGGCGCGAGCGGAACTCGGCCACGGGAACCGGACTTGCGGTCTCCTCGGTCGAGGGCTGCGGACCCTCCCACGTCGCCATCACGACCGAGCCTTCGCGCTCGACGTCCAGGAGTTCGGCTCCTTCGGGTAAAGCGACGGCTGCACCCACGGCCGTTTCCGGAACCTCGACCCGCCAGCGGTGGTGCGGGCTGGCCGCGTCGTCCGGGTCAGGCGTCGAGCGCAGATAGGGCTTCGATCCGGCGACCGTGCGGCCCCCATTGGAAGAGGAGTACATCGCCAGGATGGGCGCCCCCCGATAAGCGAGCACTTCGGAGGTCGTGGAACGCACGGCGTGTTCCCAGGCAGGGCCCCCCCGCCGCTCCGCGTCGATGCCGCCGTAGACCTGGCAGGCCGCGGTCGCGCACAGATCGGACGGGCGCCCCGCGCTTCGGGCAGCCAGAGCTTGATGCAGGGCGTACGACCGCGCCGCCACGGCCTGGGCGCGCTGCGCCTCTATCGGCCAGCTCGGCGGCATCTCCCTGATTCCGCTTACATAGTCCTCGACCGCGACCTCGTTGATTACGTCGACGGCGCCGGATCGAGGCTGGAGATGGATTCGACCGCGGTAGGCCGAGTCGCCAACCCGCAGCGGGCTGCCGAGGGGCTCGATTGTCACGCTGGAGGCTTCCCAAGTGACGGGGCCGGCTGGCGGCCGCTCAGAAGCGATGGCGGGTACGGAGCCGAACAGAAAGACGGCCAGACAAGTCCCGAACAGAACCTTCCAGCCATCCAGCACGGCGGTGATCCTAGGTAGCCGGCCCGGCGATTTGGCGGATCTAACCACCCGCCAGCTCGGCGACCAGCCGCCCCGCGACCCCGGCGGCATCAACGCCTTGCCCGATCAGGTGCCCCGCGACACGGTCGGCCACAAAGACCTCAAGGCTCCGGCAAGTCGCCGGAAGGCCCGCGAGAGCCAGCGCCATCTCTCGCCGCGCCTCCCCGTCGGAGGGCAGCGCGTTGTGGTCGTCGAAGCCCGTGTCCGGAGCTACCACCCGCTGGTCGGCGCCAGGAAGGCGGGTACGGGGAACCGGAACGACGAAGTCGCCCCTTGCCGCGATGGAAGTCACTTCGACGTGGGACGGAGGAGCCGGAAGGGACCGTATGAACTCGGATGTTTCCGACAACTGTTGGACGGCTTGACTGTCGGGCGGGATCCCGGCCAGCGACGAACCGAAATGGTCTGCCGTAGCCCTGCCGGTCGTCGTCGCCGCGATGTGGGCACCCGCCGTCGCCACGTCGGAACCCTGATGGGGGGTCGCCAGTGTGATCAGGTGTTGCACAGCAGCGCTGCCCGTGCCGCCTCTTCGCAAGGCTTCGCGCGACACCAGCCCACCCTGCGAGTGGGCGATGAGCACGATTGGCACGCCCGGGTTTTCGCGTTCGAGATCGCGTAGTAGGGCGGCTAGGCGGCGACCGCTTTCGCGGAGGTCCTGGTGCGTGTCCTCCGGTCCGTAGCCCCGCTGTCGGATGTGCCCGCCCTGGTACGAGAAGACATAGGTGTCACGGGAAGCGAACCCGAGGTCGACGGTGTCGACCCCGCCGACGCCGCCGCCGCGAGCCACGCCAGAACTAGAGGACCCCAGGCCGGGCACGAGCACCGCGATCTGCCGCCGGTCGAGTCTTGGGGGCAGGGCGTGCCTGGCTGTGCAGTTCTCGCGGTGCGCCTCCCATTCCCCGCTGGCCCTGGCCACTTCGATCGTCAGGCGGACCGCCATCGCGGGTGGCAGCAGGGTCTGCGCGTAGTGCAGCCAGCGGTCCACGTCGCCCAGCCGTCCCGGTATCTCACTGATTTGCTCGACAGCCGCCTGCACCTGGCCTGCGCCCCATTGAGCAGCGGCCGCCGCGCCGCGACCCACCCACGCGAGCGCCCGGATCAGGCCATTGCGCTCCTCTGCCTCGGAGGGGAGGCGCTCGACCGGGACCAGGCGAATGGCTGGCCCCTCGCCCGCGAAGAGGTCGGTGGGGTCGAGGTAGGCCGACCCCGCCCTCGCCCCGAAGTGCACCCGTCCGCCGGCCGTGCCGACGACGTCGCCCTGGTCGACTCGGTCGCCCCGACGAACCGCCCCGCTTTGCATAAAGGAGTAGCTCGTGCGAACGCCATCGGCGTGCAAGACGACGACGTGGAAGTCAGACCCGATTCGACCGGCGAAGACCACCTGGCCGGCGGCGGCGGCGCGCACGGGGTCGCCGGGTTCTGCCGCGTAATCGACACCGCGGTTGCCCGCGGCGAACTGTGACGCGGGCGGCCGGAACCCATCGACCACGGGAGCGTCGAGCGGAGGCACGTACGAGACCGCACGCGCCTGGGCAGAGGCGTCGGCCGGAGGTGCGACCAGCGATAGAAGGACAGCGACGGCAGTGGCTAGGCCGGCCGTCCGGTGGAACCGGGACATGGGCTACCCCCAGAGCGGATGGCTCTATGGGGGAAGCGCCCTCGACCCTACGGCAATGTCGCCCGGTTGGGAAGGGCCCGGCGTGAGACCCGTTTGGCTGGGTGGTCGCGGGAGTCGGCTAGGTGTCCTGTTTGCGGAGCCGGGCCCGCAACTGCAGTACTGCTTTTGTGTGGATCTGACAGATCCGGCTCTCAGTCACTCCCAGGACGTCGCCGATCTCGGCGAGCGTCAAGCCCTCGTAGTAATAAAGACCCAAGACGGTCTTTTCCCTCTCCCCGAGGCGGTCGACGGCGCTAGCGAGGAGTTGGCGCATCTCGACAACCTCATAGGCCGCCACCGGACCTTCGCCGGGGTCGGCGAGAGTGTCACCGAGTGTCGTCGACTCGCCGCGGTCGACCGAGAGGATCTCGTCGAGCGCCACCAGGCCGACAAAAGAGATCTGGGCGAACATCGCGTGGAGTTCCTCTTCGCTGATTCCCAGTTCCTTGGCGACCTCGAGATCGGTCGGCGCCCGCAAGTGCTGACCCTCCAACTTGGCGTAGGCCGTCTCTATCGACTTTGCCTTGGTGCGCACTGACCTGGGAACCCAGTCCATCGAACGGAGCTCGTCGATAATCGCGCCCTTGATTCGGGTGACGGCATAGGCCTCGAAGCGCCGGCCCCGTTCGGGCTCGAACTTCTCGATGGCATCGATCAAGCCGAACATCCCGTAACTAATCAGGTCCGCCTGCTCGACGTACGAAGGGAGCCCCACGGACACCCGGCCGGCGACGTACTTCACCAGAGGCGAGAAGTGAACGATGAGCCGGTCGCGCGCCTCTTTCGACCCCGTCGCCTTGAGCTCCGTCCACAGCGCACCGATCACTCCGCCCTCGGCTGGCACGGGCTTCGGCTCGGCGTCTCCGCCGCTCACCGGTGGGCTGTCGGTAGTCATAGGTGCCTCATTTGAGGCTAACGGGCGAAACGCTCTTCGAGTGTTGCCCCGCCAGAGAAACAGACACAGGCAACCCCTCAGGCGCGGGGGTGGGTCTCTCCGTGAACCTCACGGAGGCGTTCCTTGGAGACGTGGGTGTAGATCTGGGTCGTTCCGAGGCTGGCGTGACCGAGCAGTTCCTGCACGGCGCGCAAGTCGGCTCCCCCATCCAGGAGATGGGTGGCGTAGGTGTGGCGCAGGGCATGCGGATGTGTCGGCGACAGTGCTCGAGCGTCGACAACCCGTCGCACGTCGCGGGGACTCAACCGTCCGCCCCTACGGTTCAGGAATAGAGCCCGACCTGGGTCCACCTTCTTGCGGCTGGCGGTAGCGGTCATCTTTTGGACCGCCGGTCGACCTCGTCCGGTCCAGGCCGCTACCGCCGAGAGGGCAGGCTCGCTCACCGGCACGCGGCGCTGCTTGTCTCCCTTGCCGGTGACTATGACGGCCTGCGAAGCGACGTGGATGTCGTCCAGCTCGAGGCCACACAGCTCTCCCACCCGTAGCCCGCTCCCATAGAGCAACTCCATGACTGCCACATCGCGTAGTTCCCACGGGTCATCGGAGGGTCTACCGGGCGATGTCTCCAGGAGTGCGCTCAGGTCCCCCGCGCTCAGCACGCGGGGCAGCCGGCCCTTGGCCGGTCCGCCGGAGAGGCGGACGGCGGGGTCTTCCTCGGACAATCCGGCCCGCTTCGCCCATGCGAAGTACCGCCGCAGCGAGGCGACCTTTCTGACGATGGTGCGCCGGCTGTAAGGGGTGCCCTTGCTGGAGACCTTCGTGCCGAGGAAGGCGATGTAGCGGCGCAGCATCCTTCGACTGACCTGAGCTGGCTCCGTTACGCCGGCTCTGGAAGCCCACTCCACGAAGGTGGCGAGGTCGGACATGTACGCACTGCGGGTCGCCTCTCCGGTGGACGTGAGGGAAGTCTTGAACTCATCCAGTCGCCAGCCGTCCACGCTTCGAAGGTACCGGTGCCGTGGCATCCGGCACGGGGATCATCAGCCCGATCCGGCGGCGGCGATGCGTTCCCACCAGCCATCGGTGCACCGGACCCAGCCGCTGTCGAGCAGGCGATACAACGAGGCGGTGAGTTGGGGCGGCGACAGCGCGATCCTCCGCAGCAG
>JAHWKP010000010.1 GCA_019347775.1 Actinomycetota bacterium
AACCGCCACGTAGGCGAACAGATCGGGGGCGGCAAGTCGCTAGAAGAGGTCGTAGCCGAGATGAAGATGGTCGCCGAAGGGGTGAAGACGTCGCGAGCGGTAGTCGGTCTGGCCGCCGAGCGCGGTGTCGAAATGCCTATCGCCCGCCAAGTCGTGGCCATCCTCTACGAGGGACAGACCCCCGCGGAGGGTTTGCTGTCTCTGATGTCGCGTGACCCCAAGCAGGAGCTCCACGGCATCAGTTGAGTCAGGGGACGATCTTGATGCGCACGGCGCCAGAGGCGATTACATCCCGACGCCGGGGGTCACAAGTGCCGTCGGAACGGACCGTGCCGGGCGGGCACCATGCGATAAGCCCTCCGACGTCGTAGTCGCCGGGGTCCAACCGGCACGGTTCGTTGGAGCCGTCGACGCCCGGGCCCGGATAGGTCGTCTGGAATGTCGCCTCCTCGCCCGGTTCAAGTGTTATCGCGCCACCGGTCACGTCCGCCGGACGGGGCCGGCAGTCGGTGTCGTACCAGGTGCGACCCTTCGCCCCTCCCGCCGGGATTATGGCGAAGTGCCTGAGGTCGTTAGGGTCGTACTGGAGAGGTTCGCGTCCGTCGTTGCGGGCGACCAGTTGCAGCAGGATGTCCTCGCTGCGCTTGTAGGTCAGCTGCCCGTCGACGGTGAGGGTGAGCTTCCATCCCGCGGGATGAGCGCTTGTGCCCTGGTTTGCCGGCCCACGAGGCCGAGCCGGAGCCGGGGTAGCCGGGGCACCCTCGGGGGGCGGAGCAGGCGGATCGGCTGGCCCATCGGGTGAGGGAGCCGTCGTCCCGGGGGCGGAGTCGTCCTCCAGATTCTCCATGTCCAGGCCCTCACCAACCGACACGTCGTCCCGTCGCGGTTGCCCGTAGGAGCACCCGGAGGCAACCAGAGCTAGGCAGAGCACAGCAACAGATAGGACCCGCAGGGCGGAAGGCACGCTTTCGACGGTAGCTTGAGGCGAATGCGGCTCGCGTTCGGCACCGATGAGCGCGGTCCACTCACCGACAAGCTGGTCGCCAGCCTGAAGGCCGCAGGACACGAGGTAGAGGTCCTTGCACCGGGCGAGGAGTGGCCCGAAGTCGGACGCAATGTCGGCCAGGCGGTCGCGGCCGGCCGGGCCGAGCGGGGGATCGTCTGCTGTCACACCGGAACCGGGGTTTCCATTGCTGCCAACAAGGTGGAGGGCGTTCGGGCCGCCCTCTGCGGAGACGTCGAGACGGCCAGAGGCGCCCGCAGGTGGAACGACGCGAACGTCCTGGCCCTCGGTCTGGCCAATTCCGATCCTGATCGGGCGGTCCAAATCGTCGACGCCTTCCTCAACGAGCCGTCCGATCCGACCGAAGCCCCAGCCGTCGCCCGGGTGGAGCAGTGACCACCACGCCGACACAGGACGCCACCGTCCGGCTCACCGAGTGGACGTCTTGTGGCGGGTGCGCCGCCAAGTGGGGTGCCGGCCTGCTGGCGGAACTGGTGGAGGAGCTGTCGGGATCGGCGGGCGCAGAACTCGGCCTTCTGGCCGGGCTCGCACCCTCGGACGATGCCGCAGTGGTGATGCTTTCCGACGATCTCGCCCTCGTGTCGACCACGGACTTCTTTCCTCCGCTGGTCGACGACCCCTACGACTTCGGCGCGGTGGCGGCTGCGAATGCCTGCTCGGACATCTTCGCCATGGGAGGACGGGTGGTGCTCGCACTCAACCTGGCCGCCTTCCCCGAAGCCCTCCCGCGGGGTGCCATCGCGGCCATCCTCGCCGGAGCTAGGGACACGGTCAGCGCGGCGGGCGGACAGGTCGCAGGTGGTCACACCATCCGTAGCGAAGAGCCCATCTTCGGATTGGCGGTCCAGGGCACGCTGCATCCGCGGGCGGTCTGGCGCAAAGGCGGCTCTCGGCCCGGTGACGTGCTTGCCATCTCTAAGCCACTGGGGACTGGCCTCGTGCTGGCCGGGGGAACCGACGCCGACAAGGACAAGACAACGCGATCGATGAAGACGCTCAACCGGGATGCGGCCGAAGTGCTGGCGTGTCTCGATGGGGAGCCCCATGCGGTGACCGACGTGACCGGCTTCGGCCTGGCGGGTCACGCCTGGGAAATCGCCGAACGATCCGAGGCCACACTCAGTTTCGATCGGAGCGCACTTCCCCTTCTCGACGGCGCCCGCACCGCAGCCGAAGCGGGCGTTCGCACTGGGGGCGACGTCCGCAACCGCGACCATCTGGCCGGCCGGGTTTCATTTGCAGCTGACGGTGACGACGGCGAGGTGACGGCGGCGCTGGTCTTCGATCCCCAGACGTCGGGCGGCCTGCTGGCGTCGGTCGACAAGATCTGTAGCGAGGAGCTTGCCGATCAGGGCTTCACGATCGTCGGCGAGGTGCGTCCAGGACCGGCCGCGGTGGTCTTCGAATGACAACGGTTGCCTCGTCCTTCCGGGCACGTGGTCGTGCGCCGTCGCTGTCGGTTGAACGCCAGTTGTGGTCCGATGGCCACCAGGTCGTGGTCGGCGTGGACGAGGTCGGCCGGGGCGCCTGGGCGGGGCCTCTGTCCGTAGGGGCGGCCGTGCTCCCTCCGGATCGGCGGGTCTACAAAGTCCGCGACTCCAAGATGCTCACGGAGTTAGAGCGCGAGACGCTCTATGACCGGGTGGCGGGTTGGTGCGCAGCCTGGTCCGTGGGCCACGCCAGCCAGGAAGAGTGCGACCGCCTCGGAATGTCGGATGCCCAACGCTTGGCGGCTCGAAGGGCCATCGAAGGCTTGGGGGTGACCCCCGATCGGGTGCTCATCGACGGCAACTGGGACTTCGTAAGGGAGTTGGTACCTGCCGGTGCCACCGAGCGCCTGGTCAAGGGAGATGCTCGTTGTCTGTCGATCGCGGCGGCGTCGGTACTGGCCAAAGTCACACGGGACCGGATCATGCGGGCCGAGGCACCGAGCTTTCCGCCCTATGACTTCGAGCGGAACAAGGGCTATCCCTGTCCGCAGCACAAGCTGGCTCTCAGGGCCTTCGGCCCGACTTCCATCCATCGTCGCAGCTGGGTGTTCATGGAGTACCTGCCCTGGAACCAGCAGCGAACTGTGAGGCAACCGACCCTCTTCGACTAACGGCGTCTGCAGCGCCGAGGCGCGGGCGCTAGATCGACCGCTTGGTGTCGGCCGATTTCGGCTCCTTGGGCAGACCGAGGACCCGCTCGCCGATGATGTTCTTCATCACCTCGTCAGTCCCTCCGGCGACACGCATCCCCGGGACCCCGAGAACGAAATTGGCCCATGCGAACGTCCCCCACTCACCGGTATCTGCGGCCATACGCGGTCCGAGCGCGGACGACACCAAGTCGGAGATTCGGTTGAGGTTGTTCGTCAAGGCCAGCTTGGCGATCGACAGCTCCGGTCCCGGGAGCTCACCCGCAGCCAGCTTCGTCAGGGCTCGTTGAGTCGTGTACTTCGCCACCTGGCTGTTGGCGTACAACTCGGCGGCCTTCTGACGCAGGAGCGGGTCCCGCCCGGCACCTGACCGACGCAGCATCTCGAACATCATGCTTCCGGCGCGGCCACCACCTTCCATGCCCATTCCGGCACCGCCGATGGCGGCTCTTTCGTTCATAAGAGTCGTGAGCGCCACGGTCCAGCCTTGATTCACGTCACCGAGCCGGTGGTCGTCGGGAACCCGCACCTCGGTGAAGAAGACCTCATTGAACGACGCTCCACCAGTCATCTGACGCAGCGGTCGGACTTCTACTCCTGGCGCCTTCATGTCGACGATGAAGCCGGTGAGTCCCTTGTGCTTGGGCAGGTCCGGATCGGTGCGGCAGATGATCTCGCCGATGTCGGAGAACTGGGCCCCCGAGGTCCACACCTTCTGCCCGGTGATGACCCACTCGTCGCCGTCTCTGGTGGCCCTGGCCTGGAGACTGGCGAGATCGGAGCCCGCTTCGGGCTCGCTGAAGAGCTGGCAGGCCACGACATCGGCCCGGTACATCGCCGGCAGGTAACGGTCTTTAGCTGATTCGGTGCCGTGGGATTGGATAGTGGGCGCGATCATGCCCAGACCGATACCGAAGGCGGCCTCGGATGGCGTGTCGTACTGCGACTCGAGTAACCGGTAAACCTTCTCGAACGAGGTCGGTAGTTCGCGGCCTCCCCATTTCTTCGGGCCAGTGATCCATCCGAACCCCGCGTCGTAGACCTTGGCTCTCCATGCTTTGGCCGCGCCGACTTCGGCGCGGTCCTGTTCGGGCGTGTGCTCGGTGAAGATGCCGACCTCGTCTGAGCCTTCGCCCCAAGGACGCTTGGATTCCTGGCGCCGCTCCGCGTTGGCGTCGAGGAACCCCCTAGCCTCTTCGACGAACTGCTGTTCAGTGATCACGGACCCACGCTAGGCGTGGGCGTGGGATCCCGCTCTGGTTGTGTCCCTGGCTCTCGCGACTCTGGGCGGGCCGAGGGCTGCGCCGCGGGCTCGGCTTCGGGCTCAAGGCGCGGCCCGCCATTGCCCAGAGGCGTTTCGTCCTGGCCGGTGGTCGGGATCGCCTTCCAGCGCCCGCGGCGGTCATCCCAGAGGTCGCGGGCGATGACCTGGGTGATGCCGGCGAGCGGAATGGCGAGCAGCGCTCCCAGCAAGCCGAACAGTTCGACGCCCGAGAGCACGGCTACGAGCACCGCCAGAGGATTCAGATTCACCGTGCGGGACATGACCGTCGGCTGCAGGAAGTTGTTCTCCACCTGCTGGTACGCGACGTAGAAGATGACGGTGGCAATGCCGACCGGCGTGGAATAGAGGAAGGCGACGGCCACGGTCGGGATGGCGCCGAGGGTCGCCCCGATGAGTGGGATGAGTGCGGAGAACGCCACCCATAGGGCAAGCACGCCGTTGAACGGGACCCCCATAATCGTAAGAAATACGAAGGTGGTGGTGCCCGCGATGGTTGAAATCAGGAGTGCGCCCGCCATGTAGCCGCTACAGGCCTTGGCGCAGTCGGCGCCCACCCGCCGGACGCGGTGTCGTTTGGCCGGGTCGACCAGATTCAGTCCCGCCTTGGTGATGTCCGGCCCCTGCAGAATCATCAGGAACGTGAGCACCAGGATCGTCAGGCCGGCGAAGATCGTGTTGGCGATCGAGCTCACGAGGCTCAGCGAATTGGCGCCCAGATCCCGAACGCTCTGCCTGAGCCGGTCCTGGTTGTCCTCGACGAATTCCTCGACGTTGTAGCGCTGGACCAGCTCGCCCAGCCGCCCGCGGCCCGTCTGCGCGTCTTCGATGAATCGGGGAAGATTGTCGGCGAAGTTAGATGCTTCGCGCACGAGGGGCCGGGCGAAGGTGAACATCATCGCCGAGATGATGAGGAAGGCGACGATGAACACCGTGAGAGTCGCGACGGCGCGGGGGAACCGGATCTTCCTCTGCAAGAAGTCGACCACCGGAGTAAGCAGGACGGCCAGGAACCCCGCCACGACCAGCCAGGTGATGATCCGGGCCAGTTCCCGGACGAGCAGAAACCCCACGAACGTCGCCAGTACCAATGCGATCGTGGCGAGGATGGTGCGAACCGGCACCCCCCTGGTCATGGCTGCAGAGAGTACTCAGGCCCCCATTACCCTCGGACTATGTTGACTGCCCGCCAGGGCACCCCAACCCAGGCTCCTCCGGAGCGTGGGGGCCCCAACCCCACGCCCGGCCGTCGGTGATCCCCGAGCGGCTCAAGCCGGTCATTGACGCGACGGGTGAGCTGGGCGAGCGGTTCGCGGCCAAGGGGCATCGGCTGTATCTCGTGGGCGGCGTAGTGCGAGACGCGCTGCTCGATCGGCTCAAGGGCACCAACGACCTGGACCTAACCACCGACGCCACGCCTGATAAGACCAAAGCCATCGTGTCCGGTTGGGCCGACGCAGTTTGGGACCAGGGTGCCCGGTTCGGAACGATCGGCTTCATGCGTCGCGATGTGCACTTCGAGGTCACCACGCACCGGGCTGAGGCCTACTCCCCGGAGAGCCGCAAACCAGACGTGAAATTCGCACCGGAGGTCGATGCTGACCTTTGGAGACGCGACTTCACGGTCAATGCAATGGCGCTTTCTCTGCCGGACCTGCAGCTGCATGACCCGACCGGCGGAGCCGCGGACCTCGCCTCGGGCACGCTGCGCACGCCTCTCTCGCCGCAGGAGTCCTTCGGCGAGGACCCGCTGCGCATGCTGCGGGCCGCCCGCTTCATCGCCGGCTACAACCTCACGCCTGAGCCGCGGCTCGTGGAAGCAGTCAAGGAAATGGTGGAGCGTCTGGAGATTGTGTCGGCCGAGCGAATCCGCGACGAGTTCGACAAGCTCATACAGCTGCCAGAGACCTCGGCCGCGTTGTGGTTTCTCGTCGAGACCGGCCTGGCCGGACAGTTCCTCCCAGAGCTTCCCGCCCTCGCCCTCGAGCAGGACCCGGTCCATCACCACAAGGATGTGCTGGCTCACACCATCGCCGTGGTCGACAAGACCGAGCCCGACAAGATCCTTCGGCTGGCAGCTCTCATGCACGACGTCGGTAAGCCACGCACCCGTGCCTTCGGGCCCGGCGGCGTCTCCTTCCACCACCACGATGTGGTCGGTGCCCGTATGACGCGCGAGCGCATGACAGCGCTCCGATACCCAACCGAAGAGACCGAACAGGTTGCGAAGCTCGTGGAGCTGCATCTCCGATTCCACACCTTTCGGTTCGGCTGGACCGACAGCGCAGTACGGCGCTATGTGCGCGACGCCGGACCGTTGCTCGACCGGCTCAATGCGCTGACCCGCGCCGACTGCACCACCCGCAATCAACGCAAGGCGCAGGAACTTGCCGAGCGCATGGATGCACTCGAGGAGCGCATCGCCGAGCTTCGTCACAAGGAAGAACTGGACTCAATCCGGCCGGATCTTGACGGCAACGAAGTGATGGAGCATCTCGGCGTCGAGCCCGGCAAGGTCGTGGGCGAAGCGCTGAACTTCCTGCTCGAGCTTCGGTTGGAAGAAGGGCCGCTTGGATCGGAGGAGGCTCGGAGGCGTCTGGACCGTTGGTGGGCGGAACGCCGCGGGTAGGATCGCGGCCGTGGGCCAACCAGTGGCGGTGACGGAGCGTCCTACGGGCACGCCGGGAGTAGTGCGCTTCGACTTGAACCGCAGCCTCACCGGCATGGGTCACGAGCGCTATCACTCTGGTGTGGAGGTAACGGGTGATCGGCCGCCCGACGTTGTGGCCCGCCGGCTGTTCGAGCGCGGCGGCGTCCGAGAAGTGCACATCTTCTCGAACACGGTCACGGTGACGCTCGACGAGGGTGCCGCGGCCGACGGGATCCGGGAGATGCTCGAAAACCTCTACGTCCACTACTTGCCCGGAGTCCAACCCTCCATTCCGGCGTAGCGGGGCGAATCTGCGGAATGTCGACTGATTCCTGGGAAGCGGTACTTCAGCGCCTCGACGACGCAGCCACCCTCTCAGGAGTCGACCCCGAAATCCACCGGATGCTCCGGTTCCCCCGGCGCTTGCTCGAGGTGTCGATCCCAGTGCGTATGGACGACGGTCACGTCGAGGTCTTCACCGGATGGCGGGTTCATCACAACACCGTGAGAGGCCCGGCCAAGGGCGGTATCCGTTTCCACCCTGAGGTCGATGCGTCCGAGGTATCGGCTTTAGCGGCGTCCATGACGTTGAAGACCGCTGTCGCAGGGCTGCCCTTCGGAGGCGGGAAGGGGGGAGTGCGCTGTGACCCCACCACGATGTCCGACGGCGAGCTCGAGCGGCTGACCCGTCGTTACACATGGGAGATCAGCCCCCTTCTCGGACCGGACATCGACGTGCCGGCGCCAGACGTCAACACAGATGAGCGCGTCATGGCATGGCTGATGGACACGCTGTCGATGATTCGCGGTCATGACCTGCCGGGATCGGTTACGGGCAAGCCGCTTGCAATCGGTGGTTCGCCTGGGCACGCGGGCGCGACCGCAGTGGGGGTGATGGTGTGCGCCAGGGCCGCATTCGATCAGCTCGACATGACGATGGCCGGCTCCCGCGCCGTGATTCAGGGCTTCGGGAAAGTGGGGGGGCCCCTGGCCTTCCTTCTCACCTCTGCAGGAATGCGCGTCGTCGCCGTCGCTGATGCAGGAGGAGCGGTCCACAATCCCGGCGGGCTCGACCCCAGTGCTCTGTCGGATCACGTAGTCAAGACCGGAAGCGTCGTGGGCTTCGAGGGCGGCGACGCCATCACGGAGTCCGACATGTGGTCGTTGGATTCGGAGCTGGCCGTGCCGGCCGCCTTGGCGGGCGCCATCGACAAGCGGGTCGCCGAGCACCTCGGCGCCAAGGTGCTGGCGGAAGCGGCGAACGGGCCGACGACAACCGACGCTGACCCGATCCTCGACGAGCGAGGCATCGTGGTGATCCCCGACATCCTCGCCAACGCCGGCGGCGTGACCGCCAGCTATTTCGAATGGGCCCAGGGTCGCCAGGGATTCGCCTGGGACGAAGACACGGTGGCGGTCCGCCTGAGGGCTTCGATGGACTCGGCCTTCGCCAATGTGTGGGCCAAAGCCGACGCCCTCGGCGTGTCGCTTCGTAGGGCGGCTTTCGCGCTGGCCGTCGAGAGAGTCGCCGACGCCATCGAGGCCAGAGGGCTCTTCCCCTAGAGCCAGCGCCCGAATCGGGTCGCGGGAATGTTCGAACTCGGCTCGCCGCGCTCACCTAACCTCGGCCAGCTATGCGGATGAGCCGGATGTTGCTGCGCACCCTGCGTGACGCGCCCGGCGACGCCGAGGTCGCCAGCCACCGTCTGCTTGTGCGGGGGGGCTACATCCGCCGAGTCGCATCCGGCGTCTACACCTTCCTTCCGCTCGGCCAGCGCGTGCTGGCGAAGATCTCCCAGATCGTCAGAGAAGAGATGAACCGGGCGGGCGCGCAGGAGATCCTCATGCCGGTGTTGCAGCCCCGCGAGCTGTGGGAGCAGAGCGGCAGGGTCGAGTCGCTCGGGCCCGAGGTGTACTCGGCTTTCGAGACCGAATGCCGCGGCGCGGACTTCGTGCTCGGACCCACCCATGAGGAGGTCGTCACCGCCATGGTGTCGGCCGACGTCGACAGCTACCGGGACCTGCCGGTCACCGTCTATCAAATCCAGTCCAAGTTCCGCGGCGAGGCCCGGCCCCGCTATGGCCTGCTCCGAGGCCGCGAATTCATCATGAAGGACGCCTATTCCTTCGACGAGTCCCCGGCAGGTATGAAGGAGTCGTACAAGGCGCAGTACGACGCCTACTGCGCGGTCTTCGACCGCTGCGGACTCCCGTACGTGCCCGTGGAAGCCCAGTCCGGAGCCATCGGCGGCGACGTGAACCATGAGTTCATGGTTCCCAGCGACATCGGCGAGGACCAGTTTGCCCGTTGCACGTCGTGTGATTACTCCGCCAATACCGAGGCAGCGCAGTCGGCGCCCCGAGAACCGACTCCATCAGTAAGCACCGAGGACCTCGTCACCCATCACACGCCTGACCGACCGGGCATAGATCTGGTCGTCGAGTTCTTCGCCGCGCGCAATCTCGCCGCGTCCGGGATGCTCAAGTGCATCGCCGTTCTCGACGAAAAGGGTGAACCGGTAGTGATACTCGTGCCGGGCGACCGCGACGTCATCGTCCCCTCGGGAATGCGTGCGTTTGCCGACGCGGACTTCGCGCGGCACCCCGAACTGATACGCGGCTACATCGGCCCCATGGGCCTGCAAGAGCGCGGGGTGCGCGTCCTGGCCGATCACGCCGTTGCTGTCGGCAGACCATGGGTGACGGGCGCCAACAAGCATGACCACCACGTGACCGGAGCGACGCTCGGCCGGGACTTCGAGGTCGACGAATGGGGTTCGTTCGCCACCGTGGCCCCCGGAGATCCCTGTCCCCGCTGCCGCAGGCCCCTGGAGCTCGTGCGATCGGTGGAGGCGGGCCACGTCTTCCAGCTCGGGTTGCGGTACTCCACGACCATGCCGGGCGCGACCTTCACGGCCGAAAACGGCGAAGACCAGCCGTTTTGGATGGGCTGCTACGGCATCGGCGTTAGCCGCCTGGTGGCGGTCATCGCCGAGGCCAATCACGACGAAGCCGGCCTGACCTGGCCCTCCCAGGTCGCCCCCTTCGATCTGCACCTCATTCCGCTCGGAGCCGAGCGCTCGCCAGAGGTGGCTGAGGCTGCCCAACGGATCTATGACGAGCTCACGGCGGTAGGCGTCGACGTCCTTTATGACGACCGGGACGCCTCCGCTGGCGTCAAGTTCGCGGACGCGGACCTCATCGGGCTGCCAATCCAGGTCGTCGTGGGTAAAAAGGGTCTCGACCGGGGCGTGGTCGAGCGCAAGATCCGGGCCACAGGCACGCGGGACGAGGTACCCGTCGATGAGGCCGCTGCTATGCTCGCAGCCCTGTAGTAGGTAGTAGATCGTCCAGTAGCCAGGTAGTCAGTCCAGTAGGCATTGGGGAGCGTGGGCGGAAGCCCACGTTTTTTCATGCTCAAGATCGAGAAGGCGGCAGAGGCCCGGGCCTCTTGCCCATGAGGGAGGTGCGAGCGTGTCGAGTACGGCGAACGCTGAACCCCTGCGCGCCCTCATAGCTCCTGCGCTGGCGGACATGGATCTGGAGCTGTTCGACCTCCACGTCGGCGGAGGGATCGTGCGCGTGGTCATAGACCAAGAAGGGGGCGTTGACCTCGAGCAGGTGACGGCTGCCACCCGGGAGCTGAACCGGATTCTGGACGAATCGGATCCTGTGCCCGGGCGTTACACCCTCGAGGTCACGAGTCCCGGGATAGAGCGCACACTCCGGACGCCCGAGCACTTCGGGCGCGCCGTCGGCGAAATAGTGAAGGTCCGCACCCAGCCTCATGTCGAGGGCGAGCGCCGGATTCAGGGCGAGCTGCTGGAGGCCGGACCGGATGGAGTGGTCATCGCGGCCGACGGCGAGGAATCGCCGCGCCGGTTGGCCTACGGGGATATCGAGAGGGCCCGCACCGTGTTCGACTGGGATAGGGCAACAGCGGCGAAAGAATCGTCCGGGAAGAGGAGCGGCTGATGGCATCCACGAACTTCGAGTTTCTGGAGGCGCTCAACCACATCGCACGCGAAAAGGGCATCGCCGTCGAGACGCTGCTCGACGCGCTCGCCAACGCGCTCGTGGCCGCTTATAAGCGGATGCCGAAGGCGGCAGAAGAGGCCTTCGTGACGATCGATCCGGAGTCCGGAGAGATCCGCGTCTACGGCCAGGAGCTCGACGAAGACGGCCATGTCGTACGAGAGTGGGACGACACGCCCGACGACTTCGGGCGCATCGCGGCCCAGACCGCCAAGCAAGTCATTCTTCAGCGCATCCGCGAGGTCGAGCGGGACCAGAAGTACGAGGAATACGCCGGCCGCGAGGGCGACATCGTTACCGGAATCATCCAACAGAGCGACAACCGCTACACGCTGTTGGACCTCGGCCGGGTCGAGGCCCTCATGCCTCAAGCCGAGCAGGTTCCCTATGAACGCCCAGAGAGCGGCGCGCGGGTGAAGGCCTACATCGTCGAGGTGCGCAAGACGGCGAAGGGTCCTCAGATCGTGGTCAGCCGCACTCACCCCGGGCTGATCAAGCGGCTGTTCGAGCTAGAGGTACCCGAGCTCACGTCCGGTGTTATCGAGATCAAGGCAGCCGCCCGCGAGCCGGGACACCGCACCAAGGTCGCCGTGTCGTCCAACGACGAGAAGGTCGACCCGATCGGCGCGTGCGTCGGCTCCCAGGGCTCGCGGGTGAAGATGGTCACCAACGAGTTGCGCGGCGAGAAGGTCGACATCGTCGAGTACAAAGAAGATCCAGCCCAGTTCGTTACCAACGCCCTCGGACCCGCCAAGGTGAAAGAGGTCCGACTGGACGAAGAGACCGGCACGGCCACTGTCATCGTGACCGACCACCAACTCAGCCTCGCCATCGGCAAGGAGGGCCAGAACGCCCGCCTCGCCGCACGCCTGACCGGATGGCGGGTCGACATCAAGAGCGAAGGCATGCTCGCCGAGGAGTCGGCCTTCGCAGACCAGGAGTGGGCCGAAGGCGAATGGGTCACCGACCCGGAGTCCGGCGAACTGGTCTGGCAGCCTGCAGAGGGGGGCGACGCCGTTCCGGCGACCGCCTTCGTGGCCGAGGTCGAGGACGCAGACGCGGTGCTCGCCGAGCCCGAGGCCGCCACAGCCGAAGAAGCTCCGGCCGAGCCCGAAGAAGCTCCGGCCGAGCCCGAAGAAGCTCCGGCCGAGCCCGAAGAAGCCACGACATCCGCAGAAGCTCCGGAGTCCGCCTGACCGAACGCACATGCGTGGGCTGTCGCCGAAAGGCGGACGTCGACGAGCTATTCCGCGTGGTGGCGGACACCTCCGGGCGCCTCGTGCCTGGGGAGGGAAAGCCCGGCCGCGGAGCTTGGTTGTGCCGTGGATCGGCGGAGTGCTTACGGGCGGCGGGTAAGCGCAACGCCTTCGCCCGGGCTTTGAGAACGGCCCTCGCGCCGCGGGCAGTGACGGCGCTCGAAGGCTTGCTTGTAGCCCGAGAGACCGAACGAGAAGGACGCGAAGCCTCGGTGTGCGAGGATGGAGGGGCTAATGGCAGCCCGTAGATACAGGGCTGACACGACAACACAGGCTGCCGGCAAGGCAGCGAAGGACTGAGGGAGCGCTTGCCCAAGAAGATTCGCGTGTACGAACTCGCCCGCGAGCTCGGCATGGAGAACAAAGAAGCTTTGGACCTGTGCCTGGCACTGGGCATCGGGGTCAAGAGCCATTCCTCGAGCGTCGAGGACGCGCAGGCAGATCGCGTCCGTCGCAAGGCCGAGCGCGAGGGACTCATTCGCGAGCCGATTCCCGAGCCTGAGGCCAAGCCCGCAGCCAAGGAGCCCGAACCGACGCCGGCGGCGCCCGAGCCCACACCGGCCGAATCCGCGCCCAAGCCGCGCCTGGTCCGCAGCGCCCCGACACCTCCGCCCCCGCCGCCGGTGCAGCCATCGGAGGCGCCGGCGCAGCCTGCGCCTGAGCGGCCCCGGCCGGAGCCTGCAGAGCGGCCTGCGCCCTCGGCACCGCCCCAGCCGAGCAGCGCTCCGCCTCAGCGGCCGGCGCCGAGTCCGGCGCGTCCTCGGCCGGCATCTGCACCTCAGCCCGGGGCCGAAGCCGCGTCAGCCACCAAGCCCGCGACCGAGTCCAAGCCCAGCGGAGATGGCCAGCCCAGCGAAGCGATCCAGCCCCCGGGCGAGTCCAAGCCGACCTCGAGCTCGGGCAAGCCCATTCCGCCGCCCCCCGGCCGCCCTACTTCTCCTACCGGCAAGCCCATTCCGCCGCCCCCAGGCGGTCGTCGGCCGCCGCCGGGCCCCAGTGGTCCGCGCCCGATGGCACCCGGAGTGCGCAACCGGCCGGGATACACCCCCAGCACCAGCCCCCGTCCAGCTGGCGGCGGCGCGGGTCCCTCGGGACCGGCGAGGCCGGGCGCCGGCGGAAGAGGCGGAGGCGTCGGCCCCCCGGGTGGTCGCTTCGGTGGTCCCGGATCCCGTGGAGGCCCTGGCGGACGCGGCCGTCCCCAGCAGCGGTCGCGTAGGCGCCGTCGACGTACCGCGGAAGAGCTCGAGCAGCCCAACTTCTACGCGCCGTACGTGCCCTCCGAGGCCCCGGTTCCCGAGGGCGAGATCATCGTCGAGCGCGGGTCCACGGCGCGGGAGCTCGGTCCCAAGCTGAACCGCTCAGCCGCGGACGTCGTGCGCTTCCTGCTCCAGCAGGGCGAGATGGTCACGGCCAACCAGCCGCTGTCTGACGACGCCATAGAGCTGTTCTGTGCCGAGGTGGGCGGCGACGTCCGCCTGGTCGACGCGGGTGAGGAGAAAGAAGCCGAGCTCCAGTCCCGTTATTTCGAAGACGACGAGGACGAAGACGAGGAGAACCTGCGGCCCCGCCCGCCGGTGATCACCGTGATGGGACACGTCGACCACGGCAAGACGCTGCTGCTCGACCGCATCCGCGAAGCCGATGTCGTTTCCGGCGAAGCCGGCGGAATCACCCAGCACATTGGCGCTTACCAGACCGAGCATGCCGGACGCTTGATCACGTTCATCGACACCCCGGGCCACGAAGCGTTCACAGCCATGCGCGCCCGTGGTGCTCAGGTCACTGACATCGCGGTGCTGGTGGTCGCGGCTGACGACGGTGTCATGCCGCAGACAGTCGAGGCCATCAACCATGCCAAGGCGGCTGACGTGCCGGTCGTCGTGGCAGTGAACAAGATCGATCGCGAAGACGCCGACGCCAACCGGGTCAAGCAACAGCTGTCTGACCACGGTCTGATCCCAGAAGAGTGGGGCGGCGACACCGTCATGGTCGAGGTGTCCGCGCTGCAGAGGACAGGCATCGACGACCTGCTCGAACACTTAATCCTGGTTGCCGACGTCGAAGAACTGGTCGCCAACCCGGAGGGTTTGGCCCGCGGCACGGTCCTCGAGGGTTACCTCGACCCGGGACGGGGCCCGATGGCCACCGTCATCGTCGAGCGGGGAACGCTGCGTGTCGGCGACCCCGTCGTCATGGGCGCCAGCTGGGGCCGGGTGCGGGCGCTTATCGACGATCGGGGAGACAACGTCAAGGAAGCGCTGCCGTCCACGCCCGTGCAGGTCCTCGGTCTGTCCGAGGTGCCGACCGCGGGCGACGAGCTGAGAGTGACGCCCGACGACAAGACGGCGCGAACCATCGGTGATCTGCGCTCCCAGCGCTACCGCTCCAACGAGCTGCGGCGCAGCCCGATGCTTCCTTCGGCGGCGGCTGCTGGAGCCGCTGGAGCCGCGAAGTTGGAAGACATCTTCGAGCAGATCTCGCGAGGCGAGACCGCGACGTTGAACCTGGTTTTGAAGGCGGATGTACACGGCTCCCTCGAAGCGCTCACCGAGAGCCTCAACAAGCTCGAGCGAGAAGAGGTGAAGCTGAACTTCGTTCACCGGGCTGTCGGAGGTATCACCGAGAACGACGTGCAATTGGCCTCGGCCTCCTCGGCAACCATCATCGGCTTCAACGTGCGCCCCGATCGCAAGGGCCGCGACCTGGCGGAGGCGCAGGACGTAGATATCCGAACGTACGAGATCATCTACCAGATCCTCGAGGACATCGAGTCGGCCATGGTCGGCATGCTGAAGCCCGAGTACGAGGAAGTCGTCACGGGTGAGGCCGAGGTTCTCAAGGTCTTCGGCATTCCGAGGATCGGCAAGATCGCGGGCTGTGCTGTGCGTAGCGGCGTCATCACCCGCGGGTCCAAGGTCCGATTCCTGCGCGATGGCGTCATCATCTGGAAGGGCGCGATCAACTCGCTGCGACGCGAGAAGGACGACGTCCGCGAGGTCCGCCAGGGCTTCGAGTGCGGCGTCGGTCTGTCGGACTTTCAGAACCTCCAGGAAGGCGACATCATCGAGACCTACGAGGAGCGGGAGATACCTCGTAGCTGACTCTTCGCGCAAGCGCTTATCGTTGTGCGGCGGGGTCCCCATCCCCGCCGCGCGAGTGCGATCCTCGCGGGTAGAACCTTCAAGCGGTTATGTATGCAGCGGTGCTCAGGGTTGAGCTCTTGGCGCGGCAGTGCCGGTCTCTCAAGGAGAAGCGGGCAGTGGTCCGGCCGATTGTCGACGGAGCTCGTAACCGGTTTCATGTCGCCGCCGCTGAGGTGGACCATCAGAACAGCCACCAGCGGGCTGCGCTCGGATTCTCGACTGTCGGTGGTGACGCCCGTCACGTCGTGGACGTGCTCGATGCGGTCGAACGCTTTGTCTGGTCGTTCCCCGAAGTGGAAGTTCTCGAGACTGAGCGAAGCTGGCTCGACGCCTAAGGCCGAGCGATACGGGGAATAGTCATCCGAGTGACACGTTCGGAAGTCCCCGGAGGTTGATACTGGGCGTATGGCGCGTGAGGCCCGAGGGAAGCGAGGCGACCGAATCCGGGAGTCGTCGTCGGCTAGCGGCCGCACCTACCCCCGCACCGCCCGAGTCGGAGCCCTGTTGCGTGAGGTAGTCGCCGACGAGTTGGAGCGGGTCAGCGACGAAGATGACCGGCTGGGCCTCCTCACGGTGACGGCAGTGGAACCGGACCCCGACTTCCGTCACGCCACGGTGCTGCTGGCTTCGATCAGCGAAGAAGCCGCCGAAGGCCTGGAGCACCACCGAGTGCGTCTTCAGAACGCCATCGCGCGCGAGGTCCGTCTGAAGCGGACGCCGCTGCTGCGGTTCGTGCCCGACCCGGCCATCGAAGCGGGGCTCAAGGTCGAGGCTGCCCTTTTGCGGATCCAGCGTCCCGAAGACCAGCCACATGAAGCCCGAGACACAGATTCTGCGGCAGGACTCGGCCATGCCGGGGGAGAAGCACAAGGACGATGACGATTCCGGCCGCTGACTTCAACCGCGCCGCCAGGGCCATCCAAGGTGCGAAGTCCCTGTCGCTCGCCTGTCACCAAAACCCCGACGGCGACGCTCTGGGGTCGATGTTCGCCCTGCATCATCTGGCCCGGGCGCACGGGGTCCCCGTGGTGTCCTCCTGGCCGTCGCCGTTTGTCGTCGCTCCCCATTACCGCTACCTCCCGGGTCTCGACCAGGCGACCAAGCCCGGCGACTATCCGGAGCGCCCTGAGTTGATGATCACCTTCGACTGCGGCTCACTGGCCCGGCTGGGCGACCTCGCCGGCCCGGCCCGGGCGGCGGGCGAGCTCATCGTGCTCGACCACCACGCCTCGAACGACCGCTACGGCTCGATCAACGTCGTCGACACGGACGCGGCGGCGACCGCCGTCGTGGTGCGTGAGCTCGCCCGGCGGCTCGGTTGGGAGCTGACGCGGGACGCCGCCCAGTGTCTCTACACCGGGCTGGTCTGCGACACCGGCCGGTTCCAATACGAGAGCACGTCGCCCGACGTCTTCTCCCTGGCCGAGGAGCTGTCCAAGTTCGACCTGCCCATCGCGTCGATGAACCGCCAGCTCTTCGAGGAGCACCGCTTCGCCTACATCAAGTTGATCTCGATGGCGCTCGACCGGGCCCAGCTCGACCGCGAGGCCGGGTTCGTATGCACCTGGGTCACCCTCGATGACCTTGCCCGATTCGGGGTGGAGATCGACGAGATCGAGGGACTCATAGACCTCGTGAGACGGACAGCCGAGGCCGAGGTGGCCTGCGTGATCCGCGAGACGACAAATGGCGTGAAGGTCTCCCTGCGGTCCCTGCACGACTTCGACGTCGGCGCCATCGCCATGAGGTTGGGAGGGGGCGGCCACCGTCACGCGGCCGGCTTCGAATCCGAGGATTCTGTCCAGGACGTTCTCGCCAAGATCCGGACCGCGGTCGCGCAAGCATCCCGCCTGAATTGAGCCAGGGGGTCACCGGCCTCGTCGTCGTTGACAAGCCGGCGGGATGCACGTCGCACGACGTTGTGGCCAAGTGCCGCAAGGCGTTCGGCACGAAGAAGGTTGGTCACGCCGGAACCCTCGACCCTGATGTCACCGGCGTGCTGGTCGTCGCCGTCGGCAATCTCACTCGCTTAGTGCGTTACCTCGGAGCGCACCCGAAGTCGTATGCGGGCGAGGTCGCGCTCGGGACCTCGACGTCGACCCTCGACGCGTCCGGCGAAGAAACCGGTCGCGTCGACATGTCGGAAGTCACGCTCGACGAGGTCCGGCGCGCCGCCGCCAAGCTGACCGGTGAGATCCTTCAGGTGCCGCCGATGGTCTCCGCGGTGCGGGTCGGCGGTCGCCGCTTACACGAAATGGCTCGCGAGGGGGTAGAGGTCGAGCGTGAGGCCAGGCCGGTCACCATTCATCACTTCCATGTGGTGCAGGAGGTCAGCCCAGGAGTGTTCCGAGTGGAAGTTGTGTGCTCGCCGGGGACCTACATCCGGACGCTCGCCGCGGACCTCGGAGCTGGCCTCGGCGGGCTGGCACACCTGAGGACGCTGAGCCGGACCGCGGTTGGGCCCTTCGGCATCGACGAGGCGGTGGATCTCCCGACGATCGAGAGCCAGGGCGCCGCGGTACTCATGCCGGCGCGCGAAGCCGTACGCGGCATGTCAGCCGTCGAACTGGATGAGCACCAAGCCGATGACCTGGCTCACGGGCGCAGGCTGTCAGCCGAATCCGTGGGCGCGCAAGGCGATTCGGGTCCATGGGCCGCGTTCGGTCCCAATGGGCAATTGGTTGCGGTATGTCGTAGTGAGGGCACGCGGTTTCAACCAGAGGTCGTGCTGGCGACCTAGCGCAAACCAGAATGGGCGCGTGGATGGCCGGGTGATCACCATCGGGGTGTACGACGGCGTACATCTCGGCCACCGCGCTCTGATCGCCCAAGCTCATGAGCTCGGCGACCGTCTCGGCCTCGAGACCGCCATCCTCACCTTCGACCGGCATCCGGCTCAGCTGGTCTCACCCGACCGGGCGCCGTGCATCCTGACGGACCTCGACCAGAAGGTCGAACTGCTGCGTTCCACCGGCGTGGACCATGTGGAGGTGCTCACCTTCGATGAGGCTCGACGGCAGGAGTCGGCGGAGGACTTCGTTCGCACGGTCCTCGTCGACCGCATGTCGGCGCGGGCGGTAGTAGTCGGGCGTGACTTCCATTTCGGCCACGGCCGGCGGGGCAACGTGGACCTGCTGACGGCCATGGGCCAGGACCTCGGGTTCGAGGTCCATGGTCTGGAACTCGTGCCCGACGTTCGGGGCGAGACCGTCTCGTCTACCCGCGTGAGGTCTCTGCTCGCCGAGGGCGATGTCGCCGGCGCCGCACTCCTGTTGGGTCGGCAACACGAGGTCCGCGGCCACGTGATCCGCGGAGACAGCCGCGCCAGGGACCTCGGGGCGCCGACAGCGAACATCGAAGTGACGCCAGGCATCTGCCTGCCAGGCGAGGCGATCTACGCGGGCTGGTACGAGCGGCCCGCCGGCGACTCTCACCCGGCCGCTATCTCGCTAGGACGCCGGCCGACGTTCTACGGATCCGACGGTGCGCTGGTCCTCGAGGCCCACCTGCTCGACTTCGACGGAGACCTGTACGGCCAGCCGGCGCGGCTGAGATTCGCGGCCCGCCTCCGTGGCCAGGAGACGTACCCCGACGTCGACGAACTCCGCCGACAGATGGCAGCGGATCTGGACGCGGCTCGGTCCGCGCTCCTGGCTGCCTCATGAGCGGGACGAACGACCAGCCGGACGCCGAGGACGTCGTGGCGGCTACGGAGTTCGTAGCCAGAGTGCTCGAATCCCGAGACCTGGCCGCTGCCGGCATGTCTGGGCGAGCCGGATCCCTGCGCTGGACTTGCGCCAAGACCCTCGCCCACATCAGTGATGCCGTGTCTTGGTACGCGGCCAATCTCGCCAGACGGTCCACCACAAGCAGCGAGATGCCCTATCTCTCCGTTCGGACCAAGCCGCCGTTCATGATCGACTGTCTCCGGTCGGCGGGAGCCTTGCTTGCCGCCGCAGTGCGCGACGCGGCGGCCGATGCTCGCGGGTTCCACTCCTGGGGCCGGCCCGACCGCTCGGGGTTCGCGGCCATGGGTTGTGACGAGGTACTGATCCATGGCTGGGACCTCGCGCAGGGTTTGGCATTGGAGTTCTCCCCGCCGGAGCAACCGGTCGAGCGCACGCTGCGCCGGCTCTTCCCCTGGGCGCCAGGCCGCGACGAAGCCGGCGGCGCGCCGGTGCACTTCGGCGGCCGAAAAGCCCGGCTTGTAAAGTGCCGAGCCGAGGCCGAACCCGGTCGCTCCGGCAGCGAGCCATGCCGCCATCAGCGGCGGCGCGATTCCGCCGACCGGCAGAACCGGGACCGCGGCCGGGAGCACGGCGCGCAGCGCCCTCAGCACCGCCGGGCTGGCGCCCTC
>JAHWKP010000110.1 GCA_019347775.1 Actinomycetota bacterium
ATCAACATCAACGAGATCAAGCGCCCGGAGCTCGACGCGAAGCTCGTCGCGCAGTCGATCGCCGAGCAGCTCGAGAACCGCGTCAGCTTCCGCCGCGCCATGAAGCGCGCGCTGGCCTCGGCGATGCGCTCCGGCGCGCAGGGCATCCGCATCCAGTGCGGCGGGCGGCTCGGCGGGGGCGAGATGAGCCGCTCCGAGAGCTACTCCGAGGGTCGCGTGCCGCTGCACACGATCCGCGCCGACATCGACTACGGGATCGCCGAGGCGAAGACGACCTTCGGCCGGATCGGCGTCAAGGTCTGGATCTATAAGGGCGACATCCTTCCCGTACTCGATCTCGGTCGACGATCGCATCGGCCAGCCGGTCGGTACTCCCGGCCCGGACGGCGAGCCCCGTCCCAAGACCTTGATCACCGCGGGCGGCGGGCGACGCAAGCCGGCTGACACCGAGGGTGAAGCTCCGGGCGAGGAGCAGACCGAGGCGGCCAAGCCCATCCTTCCCGAGATCGACCCCGAGATGGAGCGCCTCCTCGCCGAGGAAGAAGACATCGAGCGCCGCACTCGTGAACACCACGAGACCCCGCACATGCCGAAGGAATCTGACTGATGTTGATGCCAAAGAAGGTCAAGCACCGCAAGCAGCAGCGCGGGCGCATGACCGGCAAGGCCAAGGGCGGCACCGCGCTGAACTTCGGCGCCTTCGGTTTGAAGGCGATGGAGCCGGAGCGGATCACGGCGCGCCAGATCGAAGCCTCTCGAATCGCCATGACGCGCCATGTGAAGCGTGGCGGGAAGGTGTGGATCCGAGTGTTCCCCGACAAGCCCGTCACCGAGAAGCCGGCCGAGACCCGAATGGGTGCCGGAAAGGGCAACCCGGAGCACTGGGTGGCCGTCGTGCGACCTGGACGGATCATGTTCGAACTCGCAGGTGTGCCCGAGGATCTCGCCAAGGCGGCCATGGAGCGCGCCATTCAGAAGCTTCCGATCAAGGCCCGCTTCGTGGTGCGCCGCGCCCAACAGGAAGAGGTGCTGGTCTGATGGCCAAGAAGACCCCCGACCTCAGGGCCCTCGACGACGACGATCTCACGACGAGACTCGATGAGACGCGCCAGGAGCTCTTCAACCTTCGTTTCCAGCTCGTCACGGGCCAGCTGGACAACTCGGCCCGGATCAGCGCCGTGCGCCGCGAGATCGCGCGTATTGCAACCATCCTCCGTGAGCGCGAGATCGAGGCCGCAGAAGCCCTCGAGGCCGAGGCGAAGACCGCCCGCAAGCAGGAGACGAGCAATGTCTGAGACCACTGAAACCGAGAAGGTGGGCCGCGAGAATCCGCGCAAGGTCCGCGAGGGCGTGGTGCTCTCCGCCAGCATGGACAAGACCCTCGTGGTGGGCGTCTCCGATCGGGTTCGTCACCGCCGGTACGACAAGACGGTGCTGCGCACCCGCAAGCTCTACGCCCACGACCCTGGCTCGGGCGCCAAGGTCGGCGACCTGGTCCGCATCGCTGAGACGCGGCCGATGTCCAAGCTCAAGCGCTGGCGCGTGGTCGAGATCATCGAGCAGGCGCGATGATTCAGCAGGAATCGCGCCTTCGGGTGGCCGATAACTCGGGAGCCAAGGAAGTGCTCTGCATCAAGGTGCTCGGCGGTTCGCGTCGCCGCTATGCCTCGATCGGCGACATCTTCGTCGGCACCGTGAAGGACGCCCTGCCCGGCGCCGCAGTCAAGAAGGGCGACGTCGTGAAGTGCGTCGTCGTCCGCACCAAGAAGGAAAAGCGCCGTCCCGACGGCAGCTATATCCGTTTCGATGAGAACGCTGCCGTGCTCATCAACGACCAGGAGCAGCCCCGCGGCACCCGCATCTTCGGACCGGTCGGCCGTGAGCTGCGCGACAAGAAGTTCATGCGAATCATCTCTCTCGCTCCCGAGGTGCTCTAAATGAAGATCAAGAAGGGTGACATGGTGGAGGTCCTCACCGGAAAGGACCGCGGCAAGCGCGGCGAAGTCATGCGCGCCATTCCCAAGGCCGACAAGGTGATCGTCGACGGCGTCAACCAGGTGAAGAAGCACCAGCGCGCCACCAGGGCCACCATGCAGGGAGGGATCATCGACAAGGACATGCCGCTTCCGGTCGCCAACGTGGCGATCGTGTGCCCCAACTGCGGACCGACCCGCATCGGATACCGGGTCGAGTCCACCGACGGCAGGCAGGACCGCGCCACCAAGCAACGGATCTGTCGCAAATGCGGGGGTGAGCTCTAGATGGCCGCCCCCGCCGTGGTCCGCCCCCGCCTGAAGGAGCGTTACGAGTCCGAGATTCGTCCGCAGCTCCAGGAGACGCTCGGCCTCGGCAACATCATGGAGGTCCCGCGTCTGTCGAAGATCGTGATCAACATGGGTGTCGGCCGCGCCACCATCCAGGCCTCTCTGCTCGAGGGTGCAATCGCTGACATGACCCTCATCGCAGGGCAGAAGCCGCTGGTGACCCGTGCTCGTCGCTCGGTCGCGGGGTTCAAGCTCCGTGAGGGCAACCCCATCGGGGTCAAGGCCACGCTTCGGGGTCCGCGGATGTGGGAGTTCTACGACCGGCTGGTCAGCTTGGCGATCCCGCGAATCCGCGACTTCCGCGGCCTGCCACGCAATTCCTTCGACGGCCGCGGCAACTACACCTTCGGGATCACCGAACAGGTCATCTTCCCCGAAATCAACTACGACAAGATCGACTCTGTCCGAGGGATGGACATCACCCTCGTGACCACAGCCCGTACCGATGCCGAAGGCCGCTCGTTGCTCGAGTCCCTCGGCTTCCCGTTTAAGCGTGAGGACACCTAGTGGCCAAGAAGGCACTTGTTCAGAAGCAGCAGAAAAAGCCCAAGTTCAAGGTGCGGGGTTACACCCGTTGTAGGCGCTGTGGGCGGCCGAGGGCCGTCTACCGCAAGTTCGGGCTATGCCGTATCTGTCTGCGCGAGCTGGTTCACGCCGGGGAGATTCCTGGCGTCAGCAAGGCCAGCTGGTAGGGGGTGAAGAGATGACGATGACCGATCCCGTTGCCGACATGCTCACGCGCATTCGCAACGCCAACGTCGCCATGCACGACACGGTGCGGATGCCTTCTTCGAAGTTGAAGGAGGCTCTTGCCGACCTGCTCGCCCGCGAGGGCTACATCGGTGGGTTTGAGGTCAGCGAAGGCGACGGCCCCGGCCGCACGCTCGAGATCACCCTCAAGTACTCCACCGACCGCGCCCGCAGCATCTCCGGCATTCGCCGTATCTCGAAGCCCGGTCTGCGTGTGTACACCAAGTCGACCCGGCTTCCCCGAGTCCTCGGCGGGATGGGCGTAGCCGTCCTCTCGACGAGCCAGGGCCTGATGACCGACAAGGAAGCCCGCAAAAAGAAAGTCGGCGGAGAAATCCTCTGCTACGTGTGGTGAGAGAGATATGTCGAGAGTAGGTAAGGACCCCATTCCCGTGCCCGACGGCGTCAAGGTCGACATCGCCGGGTCCCAGGTGACTGTTACCGGGCCGCAAGGAAAGCTGGAGCACACGTTGCCGCCGGGTATATCGGCGCGCGCCGAGGACTCGACGGTGCTGGTCGAGCGCGGCGACGACCAGCGCAACCACCGCGCCCTGCACGGGCTCTCGCGCGCCCTGGTGGCCAACATGGTCACCGGTGTGAGCGCCGGGTTCAAGAAAGACCTGGAGATCGTGGGCGTGGGGTATCGAGCCACGGCGCAAGGACCCAAGAAGCTGGAACTCGCTCTCGGCTTCAGCCACCCGGTCGTAGTCGAGGCCCCCGAAGGCATCGATTTCGAGGTGCCCGCCCCCACGCGGATCACGGTCAAGGGGATCGACCGGCAACTCGTCGGCCAGATCGCCGCCGATATCCGCAAGCTCCGTAAGCCCGAGCCCTACAAGGGCAAGGGCGTCCGTTACGCCGGCGAGCACGTCCGCCGCAAGGCCGGGAAGGCTGCCAAGTGACAGTTTCCAATCGAACCGAAGCGCGGATTCGGCGCCACCGCCGAGTCCGCAAGAACGTGGCCGGGACGCCCGAGCGGCCCCGGCTGGCCGTGTTCCGCTCGAACCGGCACGTCGTCGCGCAAGTCATCGACGATGCATCGGGGCGCACGCTGGTATCCGCGTCGACGCTCGAGGCCGACGTGCGCGCGGCTGGACCCGCCAATAAGGAAGCGGCCGCCAAAGTAGGCCGGCTGCTGGCCGAGAGGGCCAAGGCAGCGGGCATAGAAAAGGTCGTCTTCGATCGAGGCGGTTTCAGATATCACGGAGCGGTGGCCGCGGTGGCCGACGCCGCCCGCGAGGGAGGCATCGAGCTCTAATGGCAGACCAGTTCGAAGAGAGAAGTCTGGGACGCCCCAACCGCGTCGCCAAGGTCGTGCGCGGCGGACGGCGTTTCAGCTTCGCCGCGCTCATGGTCGTAGGTGACGGCCGGGGCCGCGTCGGCTTGGGCAAGGGCAAGGCGAAGGAAGTCGCGGTGGCCATGCAGAAGGCCGCCGAGGACGCCCGCCGCAACGTGTTCGAGGTGCCCCTCGCGGGCACGACCATCAGTCATCCCGTCATCGGCGAGGCCGGAGCCGGCCGCGTGATGCTGAAGCCGGCCTCTCCTGGTACCGGCGTCATCGCCGGCGGAGCGGCTCGCACCATCCTCGAGGTCGCCGGAGTTCACGACGTGCTGGCCAAGTCCCTGGGATCCTCCAACAAGGTCAACGTCGCCCACGCCACCATCGCTGGGCTCAAGGCCCTGAAGTCGCCCGACGACGTAGCCAAGGCCCGAGGCAAGTCCCCCGAAGAGGTCACTCCCGCGGGAGTTCTGCGGGCCTACCGCGAATCCAAGCGCGACAACCAGCGTTCTGGCGAGGACGTGGCCTGATGGCGAAGCTCAAGGTCACCCAGATCCGCTCTGCCATCGGCACGAAGCCGAAGCACCGCGGCACGCTCCGCGCCCTCGGGCTGCGGGGCATCGGCCGCACCAACGTGCTCGAAGACAAGCCTGATGTGCGCGGGATGATCGCTCGCGTACCGCACCTGATCACCGTCGAGGAACAGGACTAGCAATGAGACTTCACGACCTGAAGCCCGCCCCCGGGTCCAGCCGCGCCCGTCGCCGGGTAGGGCGAGGCACCGCCGGCAAGGGCGGCAAGACCGCCGGCCGCGGAACCAAGGGTCTGAAAGCCCGAGGCACCGTCAGGGTCGGCTTCGAGGGCGGCCAGCTGCCCCTGAAGCAGCGCATTCCCAAGCTGCGTGGGTTCAACAACCCGTTCCGGGTGAGCTACGTCGTCATCAACCTCGACGATCTGGCCGACCTGGACGTTCCGGGCGACGAAATCACCCCGGAGGTCCTTCGTAAGCGGGGCATGGTCCACAAGAACGGGCTGGTCAAGGTCCTGGGCCGCGGGGAGATCTCCCGGCCCCTCAAGGTCTCGGCCCACGCCTTTTCTCGTTCGGCTGAGGCCTCGATCACTGCCGCGGGCGGTACGGTCACCGTCATTGCACCGCCCCACGGTGACCGGCGCGTGCCGGCCCAGGGCAGCTCACACACCAACCGCTAGAGCACCGAAACCAGAAGGGCAGCGATGTTTTCCCGCCTCCGCAACATGTTCAAGGTCCCGGACCTGCGGGGCAAGATCCTGTTCACGCTCGGAATCATCGCGATCTATCGCCTGGGGTCCCATGTGCCTGTCCCGGGTATCGACTTCGAGGCCGTCCAGAGCCTGACCGAGGCAGCCGAGCGCGGCGGTGT
>JAHWKP010000111.1 GCA_019347775.1 Actinomycetota bacterium
TAGTGGTTGTGCTGGCGGTGGTCGTGGTGGCCGTCCCCGAGAGCGACGAGGGCGAGGTCGCCGAGGACGTGGTCGACTTCCGCGAGGCCCTGCAGGGCGAGGGGGAGAGCAACCCGTGCGCGCTCATGACCCCGGCGGGACGCACGACGCTGATCGGGGCCTTTCCCGGTGGGCCGCCGCCGGCGGCCGACGCGGAGTGCGCCGCCCAGGCACGCGACAGCGGCGGAGATCATCATGAAGTTCTGACCCTGCTCGGCCCAGTCGTGAATCATGAGGACCAGGTACAAGAAGGACAGCAGCGCGCTGGCGACCAGGGCGATGGGCGTCAGGAATCCGGCGACGAGGCCCAGACCCAGCATGAGCTCGGAGGCCAGGACTATCCGGGTCATCAGGCCGGGACGCGGCGCCACCACTGCTTCGAAGCCCCGTCGGACGAACGGCCACTTGTGCTTCTCGGCCACCGAAGCAGCCCATCCGATACCGGCATTGCGCTCCAGCCAGGCCTTCTTGTCCTTGTGGCGGAAGCTCTCCAGCCACCAGAGGCCGAGTGCGATCCGCAGCACGGCGGTCCATTCGAGAGGTCCCATGGGAGGGAAGTCTCCTACGAGACCCGCGAGGCCGAGCGCTTGCCCTCGAGATAGTCGACCAGCACGTATCGACCGAGCGACTCGGTGTCGGTGAAGAACGCCCGGCCCCGGTTCATCTGGGTCATGCGCTCAACGAAGCGCGCCAGGTACGGCGACGCATCGAGCATGAAGGTGTTGATGCGGATGTCATCGCGGGTGCACCGGACCACTTCCCGCAAGGTGGCGTCGATCGTCTCCTGCGCCGGCGGGTAGCTGAAGAACACCTCCCCGTCAGGCAGAGGATGGGCGGTCGGCTCACCGTCGGTCACCATCAGGATCTGGCGGGTGCCGTTCTGGCGCGCCAGCAGCTTCCGGCTGAGGGCGAGGCCGTGGGCCATGTTCGTTCCGTAGACGAAGTCCCATGAGACCTCAGGCAGTTCCGAGGGGCGGATCACCCGGGCGACTTCCGAGAAGACCACGATGCCGAGATAGTCACGGGGGAACCGGCTCGAGATGAGGGCGTGCAGGGCCACGGCCACCTTCTTGGCCCCCAGGAAGTTGTCGCGCATCGGCATCGACAGCGAGAGGTCGACCATCAGCACCGTGGCCGAACGGGTCAGCGACTCGGTGAGCTCGACCTCGAAGTCCTGCGGTTCGACGTTCACGGGTACTCCACCCCGCTGGCGCCGGATCGCGTTCCCGATGGTCTTTTGGATTTGGAGATTGAACGGGTCGCCGAACTCGTAGGGCTTCGTCTGGAAGTTGCGTTCGTGACCTACGCCCGACTCACGTGACTCGTGTCGACCCAACCGGTCCTTGGCGAGATCGGCGAACATCTCTCGGAGGGCGTTCTCGCCGATCCGGCGGGTGCCTTTCGGTGTCAACTGCAGCCGGCCTTCGCGCTGCTCGATCAGACCAGCTTCCTTGAGCTGTTCTGCCAGCCGGGCCAACTGTTCGAGTGACGCAGCCGCCTCCTCGCCCAGCAGTCGCTCGGCGGCATCGAGGTCGACGTCTGCGAGGGTGCCCGGCGAGTTGGCCAGCCGGAGCAGCGTCTCCAGAGAGTCGATGTCCGCAAGACGTTGCGTCATGGCGGAGGCGCCCGCGAGGTCCAGGGGATCTGCGCCGGTCATGGGCGACATGAACGGTGCCAGGTTGCCGGCGAGCCGCTCCATCTCCGCCTGGAAGGCCGGGTCGGACGCCAGCATCGACTCCATCAGTTCGCTCAGCCGCTCCCGCTGTTCGGGCGTCATGGCGCCCATGAGAGATGACATGGCGGCCATGCGCTCGGCCATCTGCTCGAGCAACTCGTCGAGATCCCGGGGGTTCCCCGGGATGAGATCGCCGTGCCGCTGCATGAATTCCTCGAAAGACGGATCGAGGTCCTCTCCCGCCGCCCGCTGCTCGAGCATCTGGTTCAGGTCTGCGGTCATCTCCCGCATGGCCTGCAACTGCTCGGGGGTGGTGTCGCGCAGCGCGGCGCCCATCTGGTCGAATGCGCTCGTCAAATTCGGCCGGCTCATCTGCTCGGCCCGCATGGCACGGAGTCGCTCGAGCAGCTCCCGCAGGCCGCTCACTTCCTGTCCGTCGGGGCGCCGGAACCCCTCCTGCAGCAGTCTGCGGAGGGCGGCGTTGACGTCGCCGTGATACAGCAGATCGTCGCCTAGTTCCTCGAGCAGCGCGTCCGGTGCGAGCTCGGGTGCCGCCTGACTGCCGTCCCAGCGGGAGTACAACTCACGACGGCTCACCAGGCGAGAGTAACCAGGCCGGCGCTGGGTCAGGCGCGGTACGCGCTCTCGTTGCGCGAGCGGGTCTCCTTGTTGAGGCGCTTCGACAGGTGCAGCCCCTCGAGTACGAACTCGGCCGCCGACGCGACGTACGCCGCACTCTCCCGGCCGGCTATCTCGAGTGCGACCGAGCGCAGCTCGGGCATAGCCGTGAGGCGCTTGGTGTAGCTCGAGTCGGGCAGGTCGTCGCCCACCTCGAAGGATTCCCCGCCGTCGAACTCCGCGATGACGGCTCGCATCCGATCCTGCGGCACCCGCTGCTTCCACGTGGCGAGCACGGCCGAACGTAGGAGTCGCTCGAGGACCTCGCCCTCGCGGGATTCGTCTAGAGCTTCGATCTCGACCTTTCCGGCGGTCGCGCCGAGTAAGGACGGCAGGTCGCTGGGCCGGGCGCAGGCTTCGGATGCGTCGAGCCGTAGCGCCCTGCGGGCGGCGCACGCCTGAAGGAGCTCGTAATTGGCGATCGTCATACGAACTGAAAGTCCGGACCTCTGGTTGAGGTTGGGACTCTTCCGCCCCAGATGGGTCAACCCGGCGATCACGTCCGCCAGAAAATCAGGGACCGATGCTTCGAGGCCGTCGATATCCAGCTTGAGCGCCTCCTGGTGGACGACCTCGAGCTCATCCTCGGGCGATCGGGGGTAATGAGTGCGCACTTGGGACCCGAACCGGTCCTTCAGGGGCGTGATGATGCGCCCCCGGTTGGTGTAGTCCTCAGGGTTTGCTGAAGCCACGAGTACGATGTCGAGCGGCAGCCGCACCGTGTAGCCCCGAACTTGGATGTCGCGCTCTTCGAGCACGTTCAGCAGGCCGACTTGTATCCGCTCCGACAGGTCGGGCAGCTCGTTGATTGCGAAGATTCCTCGGTTGGCGCGCGGCACCAACCCGAAATGCAGGGTGGATTCGTCAGCGAGATACCTGCCTTCGGCCACCTTGATCGGGTCGACCTCTCCGATGAGATCGGCTATCGAAGTATCGGGGGTGGCCAGCTTCTCCGTATAGCGCCGGTCACGGGGCCGCCAGTCGATCGGTGTGGCGTCCCCCTTCTCGGCCACCACCTCCCGGGCAAAGGTTGAAACCGGGGCGTAGGGGTCGTCGTTGATCTCGGAGCCGGCGACCACCGGCACCCATGGGTCGAGGAGCCCGATCAGCGAGCGCATGATCCGCGTCTTCGCCTGACCCCTCTCACCCAGGAAGATGAGGTCATGACCGGCCAGAATCGCCCTCTCCAAGTCCGGTAGGACCGTTTCGGAATAGCCCAGCACGCCCTCGACCAGCGGCCGACCCTCGGCGATCCTGGCCGCCGCGTTGCGCCGTATCTCCTCCTTTACCGGGCTCCCTCTCCAGCCCGATTCCGTGAGCTCGCCGAGCGTCGCCGGCCGCTGGTCCCGAGATGTGACGACTGTCTCGTCCGAAATAGGCACTCGGCCACGGTATCCGCGCCCAGGGTCAGCCGGATTTGAGCCAAACTGGAGCCGTAGCCCTAGGGGGGCGGCGGCGACGGGCCACAACTCGGAGTCGTTTACGGCGTAATCGAGTTCGGGGGCTAGTTGGCTCCGGGGGGAAAATGGCGATTAGCGAGGAGCTGGTCCTGGCCTGGGCCGACCATGTCGGCACTGTCCACGACGACGAGTCCGCGGCCCACTCACGTCCGGGGGCTCCTGCGCTCATCGAGCACATCGAGGACGCCGTGCGCCGCCTCATCGACAACGTCAGGTACGAGCGCGACCGTCTCGGGGGATGGGCGCCTCTGGCGCTCCACTGCATCGAGCGCGCCCGGGCCGCGGCACCGGACTTCTCCAGCCCCGCCTACCAGCAGCGCCTCGCCCGTAACCTCGCCGCCGTCGTAGTCACGGTCGGAGTGCTCGGGATGGTCGCAGCCATGACGGTTCCGGCCCGGGGCATCGCCTCGGGGCCCGATCACCCGATGGCGCAGGGCCCCGGCGGCGGCCAAAACGCCATCGCCCCTTCGGACCTGGCCCTCGGAGCCGCCGCCCTCGCCAGCGGCCCTCCCCCAGCTACTCCCAAGGCGACCGCGGCCCCGATGCCACAGCCAACGGTGCCCGCCGCCAGAGGAGCCCTACCGATCGGTAAGGGAATGTGGATCTGGCTTCCGGAAAGGGTCGAAGGCGGTAACCCCGAAGCCACCGTCCTGCGAGCCCGCGCCATGGGGCTCAGCCACATCTACGTGCGCACCGGCTCCTCCAAAATGGGGTTCTACGCCCAGCAGTACCTGAACGACATCCTGCCCAGGGCCCACGCCGCCGGCATCCGCGTTTACGGCTGGGACTTCCCCTACCTCTTCGATCCCGGCGCAGACATCGCCCGTTCGATGCAGGCCATCACCTACACGACGCCCGACGGACACCGCATCGACGGGTTCGCCCCCGACATCGAGACCCGGGGCGAGGGCGTGAACATAGGCCCGGTCCAGGCTGCCGCCTACACCAACGGCCTGCGGGCCGCAGCGGGCCCCGCCTACCCGCTCATCGCGGTCGTCCCCCGGCCCAGCCCCGCCCTCGTGACGTACCCCTTCGCCGAGGTGATCGCCCCCTTCGACGCCATCGCCCCGATGGTCTATTGGCTCGGGCGTGACCCGGGCAACGACATAGCCGCGGCCATGGCCCACCTTTCTCAGTACGGCAAGCCGCTCATCCCGATCGGTCAGGCCTACGACGGCGCCGGGGAAGGTGGCCCCCTCGGAGTGCCGCCTCGCCACGAGATCCAGCGCTTCATGCAGGTCGCCGAGGAGTACGGGGCCATCGGCGTTTCCTTCTGGTCCTGGCAGCACGCCAACCGCGAAGCCTGGGATGCCATCCGCGACTCCAACTCTTTCACGCTCCCGGCCACCCCGGCCGGGGCTCCGGTCGCCTTCACCCCCGGGCAGGTCCGCGCCTACCAGGGACTACTGACCAGCCTCGGCTTCCCGGTCGCGGCTGACGGCGTCTGGGGCCCGGCGACGGTGGCCGCCCTCCACAGCTATCAGGCCGCTGCCCGGCTCCCGCAGACCGGCGTCGTCGACCGGATGACCCGCCGGATGCTGCTCACGCCGTTCCGCGCCCCCATCGGCGGATGACGAGGGGGGCGAGCCCCCCGGTCGCAGTCCTGCTCGCGCTCGCCGCCTGCGGCAGCACGCCCGAAGTTCCTCGGATCGAGGACGCCTCCTTCACCGCGGCCGCCCGCGAGATATGTGCGGAGGTGCTTCCACCGCTGAGGGCCGACGTTTCGGACGACACCCCACGCCAGCCTGGCGAGGTGGCCCCGACCGTGGAGAGTCGAGCGGATTCTCTCGAGGAATTGGTCGGCGATCTCCGGGCGCTCGAGGTGGAGGAGTCAGCCCGAGCCGAAGTCGAGGCCTGGCTGGAGGACTGGGAGCGCT
>JAHWKP010000112.1 GCA_019347775.1 Actinomycetota bacterium
GGCAGCCACGGATCGATGATCCGCTCCCGCCGCACCGGACCCTCTCCCGGCAGCCGGCCCTCATCGCGCTTGGCCACATACGCGGCGACGGTGTGATGAGAACAACCGGCCAACTCGCCGGCATCCCGGAACGACCCCGTCAGGTCGAACGCTTCAAGTATCTCCATGATCTCCTCGCGAGACTTCACCTGCTCCTCCTGCTCGATGGCTTCGTCAGCAACGAGCAGTCGAGTGGGAGGAGCACCCACCCGGGCGGACCCCGGGCAGGAACGGACATCAACGCGGGCAGTTCTGTTGGCCACCAGTGGGCAGAACCGTTAGCCACCAGCGGGCACCTACATGGCCGCCACCGGGCACGATCTCATGGCCGCCGACAACACACGAAGCCGCCCGATTCGCCAGGCAAAGCGGTAACCCCACACGCAGGGCAGATGGGCGCTCCCTCGTCAGGCTCCAACAGATCGTCCATCGGTCCAGCTTGGCGCACTGGCTGAGTGACGACGACGAGGGCGCTGTTCGCTCCTTGTCCGAGGTTCGGTGCCATGGCATGCGCGGCGTCGCGAAACTACGTGCGCGAAACGGTGGGCCAGCACCGTGCTCCGCTCAGACGCGGGATCGACCGGACGTGCGCACGCCGAACACCGCTCCGGTCGGTGACGACGTTGTCGGATACCTCGGCCGACCATGGCACTCCGGCACCTCGGGGGCATGTCCCACGGGATCTGTCACGCGCCTAGATGGCAAGTTCGGTCCCTGTTCCTTCTGGGCGGCCTCGGAGGGTGACCTGTGCTGCTCGGCCTCGTCCGCTGAGCCAGAGCACCAGTTCACTCGGGGGACCTTCCACGGTTACCGCTGGTGCCGGTCGCGTTGACCACTGATGTTCGCCGTTGGCAACGATGCGGGCACCACCGAGGCGTTCGAGGCGGCGACGGTTGTAGGTCATCAACCACTCGATCACAGGCATCAGGTTCGGCGAGGATGTTCTCTGCACGTCGCTGGGGCGCCGGACGTCCTCATGATGGACGAAGTGCTCCCACAGCGTCACTCCGGCAACCGCGTCCGCGACCAACAAGGTCGGTGGATCGCGCTCCAACCGAGTGATGCAGCGCACCCAGTCCCGAGGTCCGGCGTTCACCAGCGCGGCGACTGCTGGGCGGTCGAGGTATATGGCAGTCAGCCGTAGCCCTGTGGCCAGTACGAGACGGCGAGCGGCCCACGATCCGAGTCCCCTGAGGCGGTCCTGCGCTGCAAGGTGGCGGGCGATATCCGACGCCAGCCACTCTCCCGCGAGGGTCGGCGCGCCAGGACCGACCAACTTCAACGTGGCAACCAGCTGCCTACGTTCTTCTTCAATGTCCTCGCGGACGTCGTTCATCGGATCGTGTCTCGTGGAGCGACGCACGGAGTCTGCCTGTGTGGTCGATCGCTATCCCTCGACAAGGCGCATCACCATTTCGACCCACGTGGCGATGACCTCTTCACGGTCGGCGTCGACGGGCGCTTGACCCAGCAGCAGCTCGGCCGACGCAAACGCCACCAAGGACCCGAGGGTGAGCGCCGCCGCGATCTCGGTGCCACCTGACCGTTCCAGCAGCGCGGAGAACTCCTTGAAGGTCCCTCGCACGACCTGCTCGACGGCGTCGGTGAACAGGTGGGGTCGCTGACGACTCTCCGAGATGAGCACGCGGAGCAGCTCCTGCTCTTCCTCCAACTCGACGAAGACATAGCGCGCGACGAGGGTGAGCTCGGCCCGCAGGTCGCCGAGGGGTGGGATGGCCCCCCTGATCTGACGTACCGCTTCGAGTCGGGCGAGCTGGCGTTCGATCCCCGCCACGAGCACGGCTTCCTTCGTGCGGAAGTGGTGGAACAGGCCACCAGCCCCTGGCGTCAGCCCGGCGGAGCGCTCGATCTCGGCCACCGACGTGGCGTCGTAGCCGCGCTCGCCGAACAGTCGCATGGCCTCGTCGAGCAGTCGCTCCTTGGTCGGGCTCGACGTCGCCGGCATCACCTCAGTATATGCTGAGGATCACTCAGCAAGCAGTGAGGAATGTGGAATGACGATCCCGCAGGGGAGGTCGGGGCGCACGGCACCGCTTGCCGCCGTCTCCGCGAGGGCCGTCGGTGAGGGCGTGGTCGACGTCCTGCGTCGCCGCCTCGTCGGAAAGCGGGGCGCCAGCCTCGAGTTCCACGTCCGAAACGCCGAGCGGTACGCCGATGTGCTGTCCCGCTCGAAGGGTGTGCTGATGAAGGCGGGACAGATCCTGTCCTTCGTCGACACCAGTGCCGTCCTCGATGGTCAGTACGGCGAGGTCTACCGTGCCGCCCTGGCGTCGCTGCAGGCCGACGCCGAACCGATGGAGCCGGTGCTCGTTGCCGCTGTCATCGAGAGCGAGCTGGGGCATTCGCCCGAGGAGGTCTTCGCCGCCTTCTCCCCTGAGCCGTTCGCTGCCGCGTCCATCGGCCAGGTGCATGCAGCCCGCCTGCACGATGGAACCGAGGTTGCCGTCAAGGTGCAGTACCCGGGCGTGGCCGAGGCCATCGGGGACGACCTGGCCAATACCGAGCTGCTGTTCACGTTCATCAAGATCGCCAAGGGCATGGTGCCCCAGCTCCGCAACGTGGACGTCCGCGCCGTCGCCGACGAGATCGCGGTGCGCATCGGCGATGAACTCGACTACGGCACCGAGCTGGCCAACCAGATGGAGTTCGCCGAGCACTACCGAGGCCACCCGTTCGCTCGTGTGGCCGAGGTGTTCCCTGAGCTGTCCAGCGGTCGGGTGCTCACCATGGAGATGATGCATGGACGACGGTGGACCGAGACCTCTGACGTCGACCAAGCGCTGCGCGATCGGTGGGGCGAGGTGGTCGACCGTTTCTTCTTCGGGAGCATCGCCCGCTTCGGCATGTTCAACGCCGATCCTCACCCGGGCAACTACCTGTTCCACGACGACGGCTCCGTCACGTTCCTCGACTTCGGCTGCGTGAAGCGCCTCAGTCCCCCAGCCCAGCGCGGCTTCTGGGACATGCCCGCCGCGGCGATCGACAACGACGCCGACCGCCTCCTACGGGTCTGTGTCGAGCAAGGCTTCTTCCGTGCCGACGACCCACCGCCGGCCGACGAGTTCCTTGCATGGTGCCGACAGAACTTCGCCTCGCTCCACCAGCCCCAGCCCTTCACGTTCACGCCCGAGTTCGCCGCCCAGACCCTCGGCCACCTGGTGAGCATGGACGGCGACATCATGCGCCGCGCCACGCTGCCGAGCGCGTTCGTCTTCACGAACCGCATCTACGTCGGGCTCTACTCCATCCTCGGCGCCCTGCGGGCAACGGCGGATTGGAGGGCCATCTTCGAGGAGAACGTCACGGGACAGCCGACCACCGAGCTGGGCCGCGTCGAGGCCGACTTCTTCGCGGGCAGGGAGGAGGCATGACCGTCGCCGGCGCTCGTCCCCGGGCAGGGCTGCAGCGGGCGCCTCGAACTCGCCATCGACGAGCCAGTGTGGCGACCGCTCGCCACACTCCACGCCCTCCAGTCGCGACCCGTCCCACGCGGGGCAGCTCGATGAGGCGGCTCCGCATGGAGGTGCGCAGATGAGCAGAGCGGCGGACGACGGCATCCGCCACGGACGGGTCTCCCGCGGACTGCCTCTGGCTGGGCTCGCCGCGAGGCAAGGCTTGGGGCGCGTCGCCGGCAAGCTGACCCGCGACGAGCAGCGCAAGCTCGACCGGTTCACCCGCGAGGCAGAGCGCTACGTCGCGGTGCTCGGCGACATGAAGGGCGTGGCCATGAAGGTCGGTCAGCTCCTGTCCTTCCTGGACACCGGCGCCATCCCCGAACAGCATCGGGCCGCGTACCAGCAGATCGTCGGTGCGCTGCAGGCCGACGCCCCTCCGATGCCCTTCGACACGGTACGGGACGTCATCGAACGAGAGCTCGCGCGACCGGCCGAGGACGCGTTCGCCAGGATCGGCGAACACCCGATTGCGGCGGCATCGATCGGCCAGGTCCACCCCGCGTGCCTCCGCGACGGCCGGAACGTCGTGGTCAAGGTCCAGTATCCGGGAGCCGGCGACGCGATCAGAGCTGACCTGCAGAACACCGAGCTGCTCGCCTCGATCGCCCGGATGGGGATGAAGCTGTCGCCGATTCGGATGACCGCCGAGCCGACCGCGATCGCCGAGGAGGTCGCGGAACGCATCACCGAGGAGCTCGACTACCGGATCGAGGCCGCGAACCAGACCGCGTTCGCGTCGTACTACGAAGGCCACCCGTTCATCCGCGTCCCCGAAGTCGTCCCTGAACTGTCGACCGAACGCGTCCTGGTGATGGACCAGCACGACGGGATGCGCTGGACCGCCGCCCTCGACCAACCCCAGGAGCGCAAGGACACCTGGGGTGAGGTCATCTATCGGTTCGTGCACGGTTCGCTGTACGACCTCGGCACGTTCAACGCCGATCCGCATCCCGGCAACTACCTCTTCCACGAGGACGGCGGGGTCTCGTTCCTCGACTTCGGTTGCGTGAAGCGGTTCTCGCCCGGGCAGATCAACGGCTTGCACCGCATCTCCCGGTCGGTCTTCGAGGACGGGGACGCCGAGGCGATGTTCCGATGCTTTCAAGACCTCGGGTGCATTCCGCGAACCAGCAAGCTCGACCCGCAGCGCGTCTTCGAGTGGTGGGCCCCCATCTGGGATCCCGGGCGGGGTGACGAGCCCTTCACGTTCACGCCCGGGTTCGCCGCATCGGTCATCGAGCGCAACTTCGATCCCCTCGGCGAATGGAGCGACATGTCTCGCGGCATGGGCATCCGAGCGGAGTCGAAAGACTGGACCTTCCTCACCCGGATCCAACTCGGTCTCTACAGCGTCCTCGGCTCGCTCCGAGCGACCCGAGATTGGCGCGCCGTCCATGACGAGCTACGAAAGGGTTCGGCACCACGAACCGACCTGGGACGGCAGCACCAGGCTTGGCGAGCAGCGGTTCATGGCCGATGCCCTTGACGCCAGTGCGTGGGAACAATCTCGGCCGCCGTGCGTTGAGACTCATTGCACACGCAACAACGCGGCGAACGCCGCCGAGAGGATGCACGTGAGAGATTCGATCGGTCAGTACCTCGACGAGATCGGCATGGTGCCGTTGCTCGACAAGGATCAGGAGCGCGAGCTCGCCCAGGACGTCGAGGCGGGCCGCGCCGCCCAAGAGCGCCTCCACGCCGGCGAGCGCGGAGCGGAGCTCCGCCGCGCCGTCCGACGGGGTGCCCGGGCCAAGGACCACTTCATCCGGGCCAACCTGCGTCTCGTCGTGAGCCTCGCCCGCCGCTACCCGCTCCCTGCCGGGATGGAGCTCGGCGACCTCATCCAGGAGGGCAACATCGGCCTCGAGCACGCCGTCGACAAGTTCGACTGGCGCAAGGGCTTCAAGTTCTCCACCTACGCCACGTTCTGGATCCGTCAGGCCATCGGACGTGCGCTCGATCAGAAGGGAAGCCTGATCCGGCTCCCCGGCGACCGATCCGCGCAGCTGCGGGCGGCCCTGCGCGCCGGCGCTGGCGCCGGCGAGGGGCTGAGCGACGAGCTCGCCACCCTGCACCGGTTGACGTCGCCGACCAGCCTCGATCGATCCGTCGGCGACGACAGCGACGCCACCTTCAGCGACTTCGTTCCCGACGATGCAGACGGGCCGGAACAGGTCGTTG
>JAHWKP010000113.1 GCA_019347775.1 Actinomycetota bacterium
AGCAGATGCTCGAGCGATGTCCCAAGTGGGCCGCCCTTGACTGTGCTCGACCAGGTGCCGCAGCGACCGCATTGTCCCTGACGAGACGGGACTTTTCCACCACTCGTGCCACTAAACCCGGCTTCGGCGGTGGTCGTCCACCGACGCCTGGCTCCGTGCTGACGGGTACGAGGCAGGAGGGCGCGATGGACCCGCGGACACGTCCCGTCGCTCAAGGTAGGCCTTCCGGTGATGATGCCCCCCGTCCTTCCGCCTTGACGCGCGAGACTAGGTTTGAGCGTCGCACGCGCCGTTTGAACAGTCAAGAAACAAATAGCCAAATGCCTGGGCCTGTAGTGCGCACCGTGGGAGTGTCAGCGAACACGCAGACCACGTCGACTGACTCGGCGAACGGCTCACAGGCGCCGCTGAACTTGAAAGGTAGGTGGTCCACGCTGAGGGTTCGGTCAGCGGAATGGAGCGGCGTCGCCGCCGCTGGAGCCGGCGGCGAGGGTGGCGGTGGCATGGCGGTCGACCGATGCGCTTGGAGATCCCCGCGCCTGGCCAGGCGCAGCGCACCCGGGGCGCCTGCGTCCGCGTGGACTGCCGATTGGTTGGCGTCCGACCACAACGGCCAATACGGCGGTCGGGGTGAGTACTGTCCGGCGAAGGCTCGGCTCATCGCTGCCGCAGTCCTTGCTGCGAGCTGATAGCCCGCCCCATTGTCTCCGCTTGTCGCTCGGCTCCGGCATCGTTGGACCCAGTGGCAACCGGCCTGCGCTTTCGGGGCCGTAGACGAGAAGAGCAAGGCACGGTCGCTTACCCTGATGCTCACCTGGGCTGCCACCCGCCGGAACGTGGCTGCACCACAGCGCCTAGGAACGTTCCGGCACGCTCGCCGTGCGCGACGGCGAGTGGACCACTATCCGGGGCCCCTGTCACTGCTCGAGCTGATCAAGGACCCGTCCCCAGCAGCGAGACGTACGGGATCCTGGGCCGCGTGTACAAAGACCAGTGGTACGAGGCGCAGCGAGCGGGTGGCACGTTCCTCGCGGTGGGGTTGCTCGAGAAGGCCGTCGACGCCTACGTCAAGGGGTTCGAGGCGGACTGGCGAGATGCCTATACCCGGCACCAACGCCGTGACCCTCATGGAAATCTCCGACCCGCTCGATCCTCGGCGGCACGACCTTCTACTCGTCGTATCGTACGCGGCCGAGCGCCGGTCGGCGTCGGGAGAGGCCGACTACTGGGACCACGCCACCCGGCTCGAGCTCGCGGGGCAGGCAAAGGCCGAGGCAGGTGCGCAACACGCTAGCGGGAGCCCTCGCCATGGTCCGCGAGGGCTGGGAGACGGAATCGACGGCCAACGACCTGAACTCATCAGCCAAGTGCGCAAGCGCCGGGGAGAGCTGGTGTCGTGGGCTGGTCTGGTCTAAAGGAGCTGCTGAAGAAGGTGGCGGCGCCCCCGCGCCTAATGAGGCGCGGGGGCTCTCTCCCGGAACCGGCTCCTTCCGTGAACTCACCGACAGAGACGTGAGCCGACGGTCATGTGAGCGCATTCCGAGGTCCCTCTGGCAGCGCCAACAGGTCGAGCAAAGAACGACCGTCGACCGAGCCGGGCACAGTTCCGCCTCCGATCGAAGTACATCGGTAAGGCCACGCGCGACCCACTGATGGCGGAACCGACAGGGCACATCGGCTCGGTCGACGACATCCCCAGTGCTCTCGGCGTGTCGTTCAAGTCCGTCTATCACCATGCAGGACGCTGGGACTAGGCTCCGGAACTGGTGGACGAACACGGCGGTCGTATCAAGAACGCAGCTCCCGCTTTCCTCGCCGCCTCAAAGCTGAATCCCGGCACGCCCCTCACTCCTCAGAAATCGGGGCTCTTCGGAAAAGACACGGTCCCTACCAGCCCCGCATTCGAGCGGAGACCGGCGTCGAGGAGACATCACGCGCACGGCGGCCATTCCCATCAGCCTTTTCGCTGGCAGCGCTGGCTACTCAGAGGATCGCGCGATCACATTCCTTCCCATCGAGGTTGGCGTCAGGCCGACCCACTGGATCCTCCTTAGGAGAGAACACATGCTCAACCAGCTGGAGCATCTGAGTTATGCCCTCGGCTCGATCAATCGGGAAGACGCAAAACGAGTTTGCGAGGCAGCGATTCGAAAGCTCAACGATCTCCTCAGGGCGCAGGTCGTCAAACTATACTGGGCTGGCGAAGCGCAGGATGGCATCATTCTGAACCCCCTGGCATTCATCAACAATGCGCCCGGACAGGACGACGACCCGAAGCCCTTTCACGTAACCGCCGAACGACCAGGCATCCTTCCGTGGGTCTTCCGAGAGCGCGAGCCGCTCTGGCTAGAGAAGCTACAGGAGAAGGACCTGACGCAACCAGTACGAAACGAGGCGACCTCCAGGGATGTTCCCGCAGAGTATCTAGACATGGCCGCCGGCGGGTGGATTGATTCCATGATGGTCGTCCCACTTGCACTCCGAGGGGAAGTTCGTGGGCTCTGCTCGGTGGAGTTCCAGTCCTCCGGTCGACTCAGCGGTACCGTACTTGAGCTGCTCAAGCGACTCGCGCGGCCGCTTGCGGGATTGTTGTGGGGTATGGACGTCTTCCTCTACAACCAAGAGCGAGCTTCACGAGCCGTATCGGAATTCCTCTCGGACATCGCCGACTTCGAGTTTGACTCCGCCGTCCTCATCGGGGAGGAACGTTCCGGATTCGTTGCTCGTCCATTCGACCGTGACTACAGCATTGTTGAGGAAAAGATTGGGGAGCTACTCGCCTCTAAGGGGATTCGTGCCAGAGCCTACCAGCCCGAGGGCGGCACACGGTATATCATAGACGACATCCAGGCGCAGATTAGGCGGTCGCACTTCTGCATTGCGGATATGACCGGCCTCAATCCGAACGTAGTTGCGGAGGTCGCCATGATGGTTGTGATGCGAAAGCACTTCATGCTCATCAGGCGGAAGGATGACCAGCTACCAATACCATTCGACTTTGGTCAATATCCGTTCCATGAGTACGAAGCCGGTCCCTCGGGTCTACGAGTCTGGAACTCGGCGCAGAACTCGTACCAACCGTTCGAAGTCGTGCTCGACAGGTTCATCGAGCGGCTACCGCAAGACACGGGCTTCCTTTCCGCAAGGGAATTTCGGTCCGTTGGGCGGTGAGCGTTACGCCGCGGTCCACAGGGAGCAAGGCCGATTCGGCGATGGGTATGGAGCCAATCGGGCTCTACGCGATGAAGCGTGCCCAGTACCATCCCGAGGTGGCTTCGATGACCACCTTCGGATTGGGGCCAGCCTCGGCCAGTGCCCGGCTCAGCGCCAGGGCCGTTGTCGAGGCGGGTCACGCGAGCTCTTGGCCCGACTCGTTCTCCCGCATGAGCAGGGAACGCCACCGATGAAGCTCGATGGCGACGTACTGTCATTGGCACGGGTCCTCTCCTTCGGCTCGGGCGTGTTTGCAACCCCGAGTTTCCCGTCCGACCATTCTTTGTCGAAACTCCCCACGAGCGAGTGACTTGCGGGCGCGCATCGAGCGGCGCTCAGGCAGCGGGCTGGAGGGTGACGAAGTGGCCGAGCTTTTCGAGCTCGCGCACCAAGTAGCGCTGGCGAGTCGAGGTGTCGTTGCGCCGCTCGAAGTAGTCGCCGCCGAGATCTTCGTAGTCGCAGCCGTTGCTGAGGACGTGCCAGATGATGACGAGCAGGCTGTGCGCCAGGGCGAAGATGGCCTTGCCCTCGTTCTTCTTGCCAAAGCGCCGCAGGAAGCGCCGGTACTGGGCGGGGAGGTAGCCGTCTTTGGTGTGGGCGGCAGCCCAGGCCGCCTCGCACAGCGCCGACGGAGCGCAGCGTCGCCCTTGCGGGCCTTGCCTGATCGGCGCTTGCCGGCCGACTCGTGGTTCCCCGGGCACAGCCCAGCCCAGGAGGCGAGGTGGGCAGCGCTGGGGAAGCGGCTCATGTCGGTGCCGACCTCGGCGGCCACCACTTCAGCCACCCGCTTGCCGATCCCGGGGATGGTGAGAAGCCGGGTGGCCGCCTCGCAGAAAGGGGCCATCAACCGGTTCACTCCTGGTCGAGGCGCTCCTCGATGCGGGTGAGGTGGTCCATGTGGTCAAGGTGCATGCGGGCCAACAGGGCGTGATGGTCGTCGAAGCGGCCCACCAGCGCCTCCCGCAGCTCGGGGATCTTCGAGCGCATGCGGGTGAGGGCCAGCTCAGCGAGCACCTCGGGGTCGCGTTCGCCGGCGATGAGGGCGTCGATCATGCGCCGGCATGAGACCCCCTGGATGTCGGTGGCCACCGAGTCCAGCTTGATCCCCGCGTCCTCCAGCAGCTTCTGCAGGCGCTGAGCCTCCCGGCCCCGCTCCTGCACCACCTTGGTGCGGTAGCGGGTGAGGTCCCGCAACCGGGCGATCTCCCGGGGTGGCACGAAGCTGCCCCGCAGCAGCCCGCACTCGAGCAGCTGGGCCAGCCAGGCGGCGTCGCAGGCGTCGGTCTTGCGACCGGGCACGTTCTTCACGTGGCGGGCGTTGGCCAACAACAGCTCGAAGGCCGCTCCCTCCAGGGCGTACCACACTGGCTTCCAGAACACCCCGGTCGCCTCCATGGCCACCTGGGTCACGCCTTCGGCCTCCAGCCATGCCCGCAGCTGGGCGAGGTCCCGGCTGAAGGTGGGGAACTCCCGCAGCTGCTGGTGCCGTCCCCCGCCGCCATCGGGCGTCCGCACGCAGGCCATCACCGTCTTCTTGTGCACGTCGAGGGCAGCACAGCGCTCCACCATCACGTCCACGGCACGAACCTCCTGGTTTGGCAAACCTCAGGTCGTGCCGTCCAGGGGGACCGCTCGTGTCGAGAATCTGACACACGTGCTCGCAGCGACAATCAAGGGTGCCTGTCGGTCCTCGGCGCCAGTCTGATCTGACCTACGGGCTCCACGGCACCAATGAGGCTCCGGGTGTCAAGTCCCGGTACCCGGGCGACAGATCGGTTCCGGCACCTGGGCGACACTCCGCTGAGGTTAGGCGGCGTTGGTCCGGCGGGGCCGGCCACCGGGGTTGGCGAGCGCGCCGTGCTCACGGGTGCGGTCATGGCGAACGGGGTGAGTGCGGATGAGCTCCTGTCCGATCGAGATCTCCACGGTCTCGCCGACCACGGCGACCTGCACCTGGCGGCGGCGGAACTTGGAGCCGACCCGGTAGCTGGCACCGGCGAAGCAGACGTTGCCGGACGAGTCGACCTTGCGGGTCACCGAGGCGGCAGTTGCCGACGGGCGTTTGCTGGGCCGCTGGCCGCGACGCAGCCCAGCATTCTGCTTGTCAACGGCATGGCGGCGGGCGTGGGTGGCCACGAGCACACCACGGTGGTGGAGGTGCACGAGCCCGCCCTCGCAGACCACCGTGACCGCCTCACCGGCGAGCCACACTCCGACCGGGTAGCGGGTGCCGGCGAAGCTGATCAGGCCGGTGGAGCCGACCCGGCGAGTGGCGCCGGCGGCCTCGGGCGGCTCGGGCGCAGCCGTGGGCGCGTGGGCGTGGAGCCCATCCGACGCCGCCAGGGCGAAGCGGTCCCAGGGCACCGCCATGCCCAGGCTCT
>JAHWKP010000114.1 GCA_019347775.1 Actinomycetota bacterium
GGAGGCTTGGCAAGAGACCTGGTTCGGTCGTCTTGTCATCCTCCTCGGGGCTGCTAGGACTCGCCGAGGGTTGCTCGTTCGGGTTGGGGGGCGACGTGTCGGCGGGCGGGGACGGAGTTGGGGGCAGGATTGGCTCCTGGAGGCCTCCGGCGGGTTGGGATGCGGAGGAGGTTGGCGAAGATCTTGAGGTTCCGGCGATACCAGTTGGCGACCACATCGGCTCCGGGATAGCCGTCGCCGATGATCGGCACGAAAAAAGTCATGTACACCCGTAGGTCTTCAGCGAGAGCGGCCTGCGTGTTCTTCGCCAGAAGCACTGACCCGAGGGTCGACGTGGCGAGAAGCTCCTGTTCCTCCTTGGTCTCCGCCTCCCCGTATGCGTGCAGGTCGGCCATCCGGCGCGCCACTTCCGGATCAGTGGCCGCGAGTTCGTCGATTCTGGGTTCCCAGAACTTGTCTTGGACGTCGATCCCGACGACTCCGGGCAGTCCGCATTGGGCAGCTACTCGAAATCCGATCTGTTCTTCCTCTCCCCTGCGTAGCGAGAATTGATCGTCTCGTAGGTAAGACTCGTAACGCCCGGCCAGCGCTGAGTTGCGTTCGACCTCTTGCTCAACGAGAACTTTCGTGGGAGCGAATTTGGCTAGGTCCGCCGCGACACTGGCGAGTTCGGCTTGACGGTGGTCGGACAGCACATCGTCGACGACCACGTTGGCCATATCGAGACCTGGATTGTCGAGATGGTGCGTTCCCAGCAGCAAGACGTCGGTCTTAGGCACGGTCGCGATCATGCCGCCCCCTACCGGAAGTGTGCTGAGTCAGGCGCCTCCGGGCGGCTGCATTGCCGCAGCTTCGAAGCTCTGACATGCGTGATAGAGCGGGACGTACCAGCCTTCGGGCGCGTTCGCGGCCTGGATTACGAGTGAAACCCGGTCGTTCTCGTCATGAAAGACGAACTCGCTATCGCTGCGCCTGGCGGCCTGCCCGGAAAGCCCGGGGAACCGGGCCTGTCGGTACTCGGCGACCGCCTCCTCAGCGCTCGCGGCGGGATTCTGTCCGAGGTCGATCGAGCCGTCGGCCCGGCCGGTGAAGTCCGACTGGACCGTGACGATGAGGTCATCGGTCGAGCACTGGAGGCCGGCCGGAGCGCTTGGAGTTTCAGTGAACGCGGTCGTGGTCGTTGCTTCATCCTCCTGGAGCCGACGGTCTGCCGACCACTCCCCTCGGTCGATGGCCTGCAGGAGCGCCCCCCCGAGTAAGAGAAGGAAGACGGTAGCAACCACCCTTACGACCGCCAGGCCTGCCGTGCTCGGTTCCGGCGGCTCGCCGCCGCGGTATGTCCATCTCGAGAACAGGAAGCGGAGCCGCCACACCGGCGCGGGCCGAAACAAGGCATAGACGCACGGAAGCCCGAACACGACCAGCGCGATCAGAGCGCCTGCGATGGTGGTCTGGCCTTGTTCCATCAGCGCCTGGCGCCAGGGAAGGCGGCCGTGTTCACTCGCTCAGAGTGACAGGTCCGCCCGCTAGCCCTTAGTCGGCCCCACAGCTACGGCCATGTCCCCCGTGGCTTGATGAATTCCAGCGAACGGAATCGCACCGCGGTCCACACCGCATCAAGAGTTACCTGGCGAACCGGTTTGCAGTTGAGCTCGGCAAGCGCGGAGTGGATCGAATCCCGGGAGAGGTCGGATCCGAGCTGGTGTGACTTCGGATAGGCGAGCCACACAGCGGCATCCCGCCGAAGCGCTCGAGCAATGTCATCCCGGGCAGCGTCAACCGCGTCGGAGCCTCGTACGAAGGCGACCAATACGTCGGCCGCCTCCCGGTCGTCAGTGAACTCGCCCGACGATCCCAACCCGATCGGAATCCCCGAATCGCCGTTCACCACTGCGACCCGAGACCCAGACTTCAGCTGAAAGAGACCCTCAACCTCCACTGGCCGTCCGCCCACAGCACCTGGCTAGCAGGATCACGGCTGGCGAGGCATCACCAAGGAGACCGATGTCGCGTCGGCAGCCGACCGGAAGTACACCGCCGAGAGGGGTGCGCTCACCTCAACCGCGATGTCAGGGCCGGAAGATGCGGACAGGACGTCCTCCAAGTGGCCCCGGTCCATCCAGAGATCGAGGGCAGGACCGGTATACGCGGCCTCTAAGTGCTTGCTCACAGTTCCTCGGACAGTCAGCGAGGCGAGGTCGAACGACAGGCCCAATGGGTCGGCCGTGTCTTCGGCCACCGCGGCTGCAAGTTCAGCGACCGGAAGAATCGCTGGAAAAGCTTCCTCCCGGAGCGACAAGAACATCTCGTAATCGGGGTACGGACCATCCATGAGCTCGAAGTTCCGTCGCTCCTCGTCGTGGAGAACCAGATTTCCGTCTGAGATCTCCACGGCCACTTGCGCTTCACCCGAAGCTCTCGCCCACTGCTGCAGATCGGCCGCGCTGGCAACTCCTCTAAACGTTGCCTGGTCTCCGGACACCGCGGGGATGTCGCGCAATCCCAGCCGGTACCCGTCAGTGGCCACCAGCCGCAAGGATCCCTGGCGGGCCTCGAGCAGAACGCCACGCAAGAGCCGCCTGCCCGGATCCGTGCTTGCCATCGGAGTCACTGCGCCTACGGCATCTCGAAGCGCCGTGCCGTCTACGACCATCTTCATTCCGACCTCCATTTCGTCGATGTTCCGGTGGACCTCCGCAGCTAGAACTCGAAGCTCTTCGAGCTGCGCAGTTGCAAGCATCAGCCGCTCATCAACCGCCGCATGACGATTGGAAGCTGACGCTTCGAGCGTTTGCCGCACGGTTGCCAGCGGCATATCCAGCACCCTGAGACTCCGGATCAGACGGGCGATTGGCAGCTGGCTCTCTACGTAGAAGCGGTATCCGGTGACCGGATCAACGCGATGCGGATTCAGAAGCCCGCACTCGTCGTAGAACCGCAACGCGCTGACCGCCAGCCCGCATCTTCGAGCAAATTCGCCTATGGAGATGGCTTCAGGCACAGGTGCATCGTTCGGTCTCAAGCAAGTGGAGAGTCAAGCAACTCCCAGGATTTCGGCCCCTGCCGGATCGGGCGGGGTCGGTCGAACGTAGCCTTGGGGGGTGACTTCCGCCGCGGGATCCCAGTGAGGCGATCGCTTCGCTTCCTGGCGGCAGTGATCGTGGTGGCGCTCATCCCGGCGCTTCCCGTGAATGCCGGGGACAGCTTCCAGACGCCCAACGTCCGCGTCGTAGCGCAGCACCGTTATATGGGTGGAACCGAGATTGCTTTCTCCGGCGACCTCATCTTCGCCGGGCAAAACAACGCTCGGGTCCGCCGGGGAGAGTTCCCGGGCCAAGGCGGCATCAAGATCTTCCGAACCACACATCGGCGCTTCTCCCGGGTGGGGACCCTCCGCTGCGCCGGCACCGACAACGACGTTGTCGTCGTGCGGCCAGGGATCATCGCTGTCGCCCACCACCAGAGCGCGTGCAATCCGGCGACCAGGAGCAATGGCATCTTCCTGGCCGACGTGAGCAATCCGGCCCGGCCGAGGGTCCTCGGTGGCGTCTCGATCGGCAGCGCCCACACCCTGACCGTCCACCCCAGCGGCGATTACATCTACGTCAATCCGGGCGGACTGGCCAACGGGGGCGGGCTCGAGGAGATTGTCGATGTGAGGGATCCGGCGGCGCCGTTCGTCGAGTCCGACTACCTACCCAACATGTTCGGCTGCCACGACCTTCAGTTCCACCCGACGGAGCCCTTGGCCTACTGCGCCGGGTTGGGCGAGGTCCAGGTCTGGGACGTCTCGGACCCAATTGCGCCGAGGACCGTGCACCACGTGCTGAACCCCGCCATCCAGTTCGCCCATAACGCCGTGGTCTCCCCCGGCGGACGGTGGCTCGTCGTCAACGACGAAGCCTTCGGACTCCACGAGTGCGACACCGATGCCAGCCTGTTCGGCTCGCTCTGGATCTACGACCTCAGCGTTCCCGATTTGCCGATAGTCGCGGGGCGGATCGCTCCGCCAGCGGTGGCCGGCTCCGCAGGCGGCTTCGGTTGGATCGACGAGTGGTGCACGGCCCACAACTACAACTTCTTGAGCGACGACGTCATCGCCTCTTCTTGGTTCACCGGGGGGACCCGCATCCACGACATCTCCGATCCGCTGATGCCGGTCGAACTGGCGACTTATCGTCCCGCAGACGCCATCGCCTACACGGCCCACTGGTACGGGAACCGGGTCTATGTGAATGACGCCCATCGGGGCATGGAAGTGCTCGAGATCGATCTGCCGGCGCCGGCGGCGGCAGATGCATCTAACGCTCCGCCGCCGCCAACCGGCGTTGATCGGACACACGAGCTGATCCCCGAAGAACTGCCGGCGAGACGACCGTTCAAGGTGCCCACCCTCGAAACGACCTTCTACTGCGTGCTCCCGACACCCGAGGTGTTCGATTAGTTGGATCTAGGACTTACCGGGAGGCGCGCCGCCGTGGCGGCGGCATCGAAAGGACTGGGCTTCGGAACGGCGGCTGCCCTCGCCCGTGAAGGTGCACTCGTCGCGATGTGCAGTCGGGATGAGGGACGGATCACCGACGCGGCCGAGCGCATCGGCAATGGCGCGATCCCGATCGTCGCTGACGTGTCATCGCCCGAGGGGGCCACTCGCTTCGTGTCGCAGGCGGCCGAAGCCTTGCGAGGCGTCGACATCCTCGTCACCAATGCCGGCGGGCCCGAGCCCGGGAATTTCGCTTCGACCGCGGCCGACGCCTATCCCGAGGCGCTTTACCTCAACCTGATGTCGGTCGTCGCCATGTGCAGGGAAGCCGTGCCGGCCATGCAGGAGCAGCAGTGGGGACGAGTGGTGGCCATCACGTCGATCTCGGTGCGCCAGCCGCTGCCTCACTTGATCCTGTCCAACACAGCCCGTGCCGGCGCGACCGCGTTCCTCAAGACCCTTGCCACCGAAGTGGCCCCTGACGGCGTGACCGTGAATTCCGTGCAACCCGGTCTGCACGCCACCGAGCGGCTCACGGCTCTCTATGGCGACAACCTGGACTCAGCCGCGGACACGGTCCCGGCCCGCCGCCTGGGCACCGCCGACGACTTTGGCGCGGTCGTGGCCTTTCTGTGCTCCGACGCCGCCAACTTCATCACCGGCGCCGCCATCCCGGTCGACGGTGGTGCCGCCAGCGGCCTGCAGTAGGCCCCGCTCTCAGTCAGCCAGAGCTTCGACGGCGTCGCCGACCCGGATGATGCCGGTGGTGACAATGTCGGCCCGCAGGCCACCCTTGCCCTTGAGCCCCTGCAACACGGGCTTGCCGGTCATCTCCTGGAGGCCCTTGCAGGGGGCGCAGACGCGGATACCCAGACATTCCACGTCGCCGACGCGGAACCGACGGCCAATCAGCGCATCAAGATCGACGCCCCGAGTCTCGATCTGACGGCGGGACTC
>JAHWKP010000115.1 GCA_019347775.1 Actinomycetota bacterium
AAAGGAGTCCGCAGGGACCTCGACGTAGGGATTGATCACCGCCAAGCCGGCTGCCTCGGAGTGACGCGAGGCCAGCCAGGTTGCCAGAGTGCCGCCCATCGAAAGGCCGACTAGCACCACTTTGTCGACGCTCGCCGCAAGCCGCTGAAGCGCCGCCTCGGCTGCATTCGACCAATCCGCCCATCCGGTGACGCTCATCTCTTCAACGGTCGTGCCGTGTCCCGGCAGTAGCGGCATCTCGACCGAGAACCCCGCGATGTGCAGCTCCTCGGCCAGCGCCCGCATTGACGACGGGTTGCCAGTGAAGCCATGAAGCACGAGGGCGCCGTGACCGTTGGTGCCTTCGGCCGACCAGGGCTCTGCTCCGGGGATGATGGACGGGGCCTCGGTCTGATCGGTCAAGGGGGGCTCAATTCTCTCGGAGGGCGGCCCCGCCAATGTAGGGGTCCAACGGGCTGTTGGGTTCCTCCCACCAATCTTCTGGGGGCGGCGACCACTCGGGGTCGTCGTAGATGCAGTCAACCGGGCAGACGGGCAGGCATTTTCCGCAACCCGAGCACAGCTCCGGCACGATGATCACGTCGATGCCGTGATTGAAGATGGCACCGAACTGCGGAGGGCAGTGACGCACGCAGGCGTCGCAGTTGATGCACTCGGACATCTCGATCCGGACCGGAACCAGCTTCCACTTCGGATTCCGCTCTCGAGAAGCAATGCGCTCCTCCCTGGTGCCGGCTGCCACGCCTCAAGGGTACGGGCATGGGGCTCTCCCCGGATGGCGAGCGCACGGCACGACCCTCCGGCGCCTATTCGGTGATCGCCTGCAGCTTCTCCTGGAACGCCTTCTGTTCGGGACTGACGGTCGCCCCGCCGGACTGCAGCGCCATCAGCTTGGTCATGTCGCCCTCGACCTTTATCAGCCCCGCCATGAAGGCCTGCATCCCGGCGGCCTGGTTGCCGTTGATGAAGATGTCCTTGGCCACGTCGTAGGGCACGGTGATCTTGGTGGGAGCGTCAGCGGCAAGGCCGCGCTCGAACTGGCCCTTGTCCATCCTCACCTCGACGTCGCCGTCGGGGGCGCCGGTCACGACGATGTTGAGCACCAGGTCGGCTGCGGGCCCGGAAGGCGGCGGAGCCTCGTCGCGCAGGCTTTCGACCTCGTTGAACCAGGGCTCGGAGAGGAACTTCTCGGGCATCGGTGACAGGCTCCTTGTTGATGGGATCAGGCTGATACTGGTTGGGCGACATTAGCCAGCTCCCTCGGCTGGCTCCGCAGCATGATCGACGCGAGCACGGCAAGTCCTGCGGCGGCGGCGCCGACGAGGAAAGCGATGCTGTAGGAGCCGATCAGCCCGGCCGACTCCTCGCGTACGAGCTGAACGGTGGTCATGATCTGGATTCCGGCTACCACTCCCACGAATTGCGTCAGTTGTTGGGCGGCGCTGGAGACCCCGAGCCGCCCATCGCCCATGGCGTTGGCGACGGTCGCGGCCAAGGCCGGAGAGGCGCCTCCGAGCCCGGCGCCGCCAATGGCGAGGGCCAGGACGATCAATACGTCAGGGGCGCTGCGACTGACTGTCGACAGCAAGACCATCGACGTGACGATCAGGGCGCAGCCGCCGGCGGCGACGAGTCGTTCGCCGACGCGGATGGCCAGATACCCCGCTGCGGGGGCGGCCAGGGCGAAGGCAAGAGGTCGGGAAATCGTCAGCAGGCCGATACGGGCCTCTCCGTAGCCGAAGACCCGGTCGAGCATGGCGGGCAGGAGAATGAAGCCGCCCATATGGGTGAAGTTGCCGAAGATCTGGGCCACGATCGGCGCGGAGAAGTTGCGGCGGCGGAGAAACCCGAGCGGGAGCAGCGGGTCGGCCGACCGTCGCTCGGCTCGCACGAATGCGAACGTGGCCAGAGGCACTATCGCGATCGCAGTGATCACGAGCGGATGGGTGAAGCCGAGCACGGGCCCGCGGTTGAGGGCGAGTAGCAAACCCAGCGCGGCCAGGGCGATGGTCGTAGCTCCAGGCCAGTCCAGAGTGCGGGCACGGCGATCGGAAGCCTCGACCTCCGGGTGGCCGGGAAGGATGGCTCCCGCTATCAGCACTGCCAGCACGATGGCGGGGATCTGGGCCCAGAACAGCGCCCTCCATCCCATGGCCTCGATGAGCGGACCTCCCAGGGCGACTCCAATCACGGGCCCACCGGCGCCGATCAGCGACCAGTAGCCCAGAGCCTTCACCCGCTCGTCGGCCTGGAACTCCTTGAGAATCATCGCCATGCCGGCAGACCCGACGGCCGCACCGAGGACCGCGCCCGCTACCCGCGCCGCGATGAGCGCGCCGACGTTGGGGGCGAGAGCCGATGCCGCGGTGGCGAGGAGTTCGCCGCAGAGTCCGAAGAGGAACAGTCGCCGGTGACCGAAGACGTCGCCGGCGCGGCCCAGGGCCGGAGCGAAGACGCCGAAGGCGAGAAGCGGACCGGTGATGGTCCAGGTCATGACGTTGATGCTGGTGTCGAGCTCTCGGGCCAGCCTGGGCAGAGCCACGGCGAAGATCGTGAAGGTCACGTTGACGGCGAACAGCCCCCCGAGCGCGGTCCACAGGACCCACCACTGGAACTTGCCGTGCTTGCGGGCCCGTCGCTCGATTTTCCGCCGGAACAGCAGCGGCCAGGCGACTACCGGCCTCTCGTCCATCTGGACGAGCCCAGGATCCGACCGCATGCCCGGCAGGTTATGAGCCTCGCGGGCGGCTGAGATTCGTCAGGCGGTGTTGGCGGTGACGAGCCAGGCGCGGCCGGTCAGGTGGACGCCTTCGTCATTGGTGTGCTCGACGAGCTTGGCCTCTACCGCTTTCCAGGCACTGTTGGCGGTCTCCTCGTCGGCGTCCGCGAGGAAGAGCTTCGCCATCTCGGTATGACGAAGGAACTCGGCCACAGCTTTGGGATCGGCGCCGAGCCACTGTTGGATCTCGAAACCGTCGAGCTCCACGCCATTCCAGCCTGCGTCCTCCAGGATCGAGCGCGTCCGGTCAGGGTCCTCCAAGGCGAAGGGCCCGGGCGCACCCGGCGCCGGCATCTCCGGCATCGGCACGAACTCCAACAGAGCCGAGGCAGGCACCATCAGCCAGTCGTTCTGAAGCACGCTTTGCCAGCACACGAACGCCAGCCGGCCGCCCGGCCGTACGGCGCTGCGTAGGTTCGAGAAAGCCGCGGCTGGGTCTTCGAAGAACATGACGCCGAAGCGGCTCATCACTCCGTCGAAACCGCCGTCACCGAAGTCGTGAACTTGCACGTCGGCCTGCTCGAACGTGACGTTGCCCAGCCCTCGCTCTGCCGCCCGGGATCGGGCCAGCGACAGCATCGGACCCGACAAGTCGAGCCCCAGCACGCTCCCCTGCGGACCAACCCGCGCCGCGACGTCCAACGAGAGCGCGCCGTTGCCACAACCGATATCGACGATTCGCTCCCCTGGTTCGGGTGCCAGCCCGGCGATCACGCGGTCGCCGTAGGGCGCCAGCATGCGGTCGAAGCGCTCAGCCTCCTCGACCCAGTGGTGCCCTTCCTCTTCGTCCCAACGCCGCCGCTGTTCCTCGTTCACGGCAGTCATGGACTCAGCCCAAGATGCCCTTCATCTCGGTGTCGAGGTCGGCCACCGTCCAGCGCTCGTTGCGCTCGATCTGGTCGGTCATCGTCCAGGGCTGGAACAGCCGAACGGTGCCGCCCTGGGTGAAGAAGGTCTTGCCGTTCACCGGGCAGTCCTCCTTGGCCAGCCAGGCGACGAGGGGCGAGACATTGCCCGGCGCCCACACGTCGAACGCGCCCTCTTCGTCGGGTTCCTTCACCATCTCCGAAAGCCCCGGGGTCGCCTCGGTGAGGCGGGTGCGGGCCGCGGGTGCGATGCAGTTGGAGCGCACGCCGTAGCGGGTCAGCTCCTGAGCGGCGATGATCGTGAAGGCCGCGATGCCGGCCTTGGCCGCGCCGTAGTTCGCCTGGCCCGGGTTTCCCAGCAAGCCGGAGGTAGACGAAGTGTTGATGATGGCCGCCTTGACCTCCTTGCCCGCCTTCGACTGCTCCCGCCAATAGGCCGCTGCCCACCGGGTGGGCACGAAGTGGCCCTTCAGGTGCACGTGGATGACGGCGTCCCACTCCTCTTCGGTCATGTTGACGATGACCCGGTCTCGCAGGATGCCGGCGTTGTTCACCAGGACGTGAAGCTCGCCGAAGGTCTCCACCGCGGTGTTGATCAGTCGCTGACCGCCTTCCCAGTCGGCCACGTTGTCGACGTTGGCCACGGCTTCGCCGCCCAGTTCCTTGATCTCGTCGACTACGAGCTGGGCCGGGGCGCGGTCGTCGCCCGTACCGTCGATGTTGCCGCCGAGGTCGTTGACCACGACTTTGGCGCCCTCGGAGGCGAACAGCAGAGCGTGCTCTCTTCCGAGCCCGCGTCCCGCGCCGGTGATGATTGCTACCCGTCCGTCAAGTGCTCCCATGAGGGGCGAACTTAGACGACTAGGGGACGAAGAGATCGACCGACGTGCCCTTCGGCACTCTCTCGCCGGCGTCGGGATCGGTGGCCTCCACCCGGCCGCGTCTCTGCTTGCCCTCGATGTCCCCCACTCGTAGGCCGGCTCCCTCCAGCTGGGCTCGGGCCTGATCGACCGTTTTACCCTCGACGTCGGGGACGGTGACGAGCTCCGGGCCCAACGACTCGTAGACGGTCACCTTCGAGCCATGCGGGGCCTCGCCGCCGGCGCGGGGCGACGTCCTGACGACGAACCCCGGCGCGACCGTGTCGCTGTAGACCTTTTCCCGGACCGGGTCGAGGCCGAGCTCCTTCAGCCGCTCCACCGCCTCGTCGGCCGACTTACCGGCAAGTTCCGGCATGGTCACCGGTGGCGGCCCGTCGGAGACGACCAGGTTCACCGGAGTCCCCTTCGGAGCCTCGACTCCTTGGGGTGCCCAGTTGATGACGATTCCCTTCGGATGGTCGTTGTACTCGGTGACTCTTTCGCCGACCGTGAGTCCGGCGCCCTCGAGCATGGCCAGGGCTTCGGCCTCGGTGCGCCCGCCGAGGTCGGGCACCGCTACGGGCGGCGGTCCGAGCGACACGGTCAGTTCCACCGGCTTGTTGGCCTTGAGGCTCGTGCCCGGGTCGGGATCCTGGTCCAGCACCTGACCGGCGACGGTGCCATCACTATGTACCTCTTCGACGACTTCGCCCTTCAGGCCCGCGGCCTCCAAGTCCGTCAGGGCGGCGGCGAGGTCGCCATCGGTGACGTTGGGAACGGTCCGCGTCGGAACCAGCACCCCGCTGGCGACGATTCCGGAGGCGATGAGTGCCACCGCGGCTGCGATCCCGAGAGCCGTCAGCGCAAGGCTGGCGATGCGTCG
>JAHWKP010000116.1 GCA_019347775.1 Actinomycetota bacterium
TACCACGGCGGCTCTCCGGCGAGTGGCCGAGGGAAACCTTTAGGCTTTAGCAAATGCGATCCCGGCGCCTCGGCCCGGCCCAGGGCTTCGTCGTCGTCGCCGTCGCCGCGTCGCTGATGCTGGTCGGGGCGCCATCTCCGGGCCGTACCGCGACGCCGCCGTCGGTGATTGACACGACCGTCACCGTGCAGGCGGGGCAGTCCGCGTCCGTCCTTTTGGAGCTGAAGGCTCCCGTGGCGTACGCGCTCAGCCAGGACGACACGTCGGATCTCAAAGTCGAGGGGCACGGGCGGGCGGTGGCCGCCGTGCTGCAACCCACGGACAGCTTGAAGCCCACCGAGGCCGTCATCGTCGCCAGGTTCAATGGCTGCGACCATCCCGGATGCCGTGCCGAGCCCGGCGCGGAGCCGTTCGTGTACACCCGAGAAGCCACCGGCAATCCCCGCGCCCCCGACGGCCGGGCCACCCTCGAAGCCGGCACCTACCGGCTGAGCATCCTCACCGACGGCTCGCCCGCGACCGTGACCCTCCAACTCGGCCAGCCCGCCGGTGCACTCACGCTCACCGCGGAGACACCAGCCGAGTCGGGCTTCGTCAAGGCCGAACCGACCGCGGCCACCCCCGTGGTGCCGGCGGCGTGGTCCGGTGGTGCCTCGCTCACCCTGGTATCGCCCAACACGGTCGTACTCGGGTTCTTGCAGCAGGACACACCCCTGGGAACCGTGGCGGGAGCCGCGGGCACTTGCCACTTCGCAGGAGCCCCGCCACTACTCGGCCACTTCGCCCCGGGTTGTCCGTTCCACCCGACCTCGAGCGGAGGCTCGCCCACCACGGGAAGCGTCGCCACCGAAACCCTCACCCTCGGTTCGGATGAACGGGCCCGTCTGGCCAGCCTGCTTCCGGCGGTAGGGGGCTCACAGCTGGTGGGGTTCTGGTCCGTGCGCGGCGGGGTAACGACCACGCCCCTGGCCTTCTTCACCCACCTGCGCCTTCACTGACCGGCGCAGCCGGGCTCAGTGGTCCCGGGCGGCCACGAAACGGGCCAGCGACTCCAGCTCGCTCAACGCCTCGCCGGCCAGCCCGCAATTCGGCAGGGCTGCGATCCCCTGCTCGATCAGGCGGTCGATGCGTTCCTCGACCGCGGCCTTGGCTCCGGTATCGGTGAACACCTCCCGGAGCGCGGCGATCTGCTCCTCGGATAGATCGGCCGACCCGTACCGCTGGTCGAGGAACTCGGCCGCGCCACCGGTGGCCCGGGCGACCGCCAGGGCGTAGAGCGGCGTGGGTTTGCCCTCGCGCAGGTCCTCTCCGACGGGCTTGCCCGTGACGGACGGGTCGCCGAACGCTCCCAGCAGGTCGTCGCGCAGTTGGAAGGCCTCCCCCACGGCCAATCCGTACTCAGAGAGCCGCCCGGACAGCTCGTCGGATCCGTCAGCTCTGCCGGCGAGCGCAGCACCGAGATGCAACGGCCGTTCCACGGTGTACTTGCCCGACTTGTAGAGCGAGATTTTGCGGGCGTTCTCCAGATCAGAATCCCGCCGGGCCGTGCCCACCAGATCCAGGTACTGGCCCAGGTTCACCTCGAGGCGGAGCTCGTTGAACACCGCGACGGCTTCGGGCGCGGCTCGGGCCAGCAACATGTCGGCATATACGAAGGCGAGATCGCCGACGAGCACGGCCACGCCGTCTCCGAACCGTCTGGCTTCGCCACTCCAGCCCGCGGCGCGATGACGCGACTCGTGCGCGCAGTTGACGGTGTCGGCACCGTGGCGCATCCGCGAGGCATCCATCACGTCGTCATGGAGGACCGCGAAAGAGTGGAGCAGTTCGAGGGCGGCGCCGGCGTCCACGATGAGCGGATCATCCGGGGCACCCCCGGCCCCGACGAAGGCCCAGTGGCAGAAGGCAGGGCGCAGCCGTTTCCCTCCGGAAAAGATGGTCGCCCGCAGCGTCACCAGCGGTTCAGCCAGGTCCGGATCGATCGCCTTCCAGCGCTCGCATTCAGCGGAAAGCAGGGTGTCTATGCGGGACTCGACGGCGGAGGCGATGCGCCGCAGGCTCGCCGGCGGGCCTTGCCTCATCAGAGCCGTAGCGTAGAGGCCATCTTCGGGTTCCTCCGTTCGACGGCGTGGCGCGGCAGCTCGGCGGTCCTGTTTGTGATCGTGCTGGCCGGCGCGCTCGGCGGGTGCGCGTCGGATCAACCGCGGGTGCCGACGGGCGATCCCCTGTCGGTCGTCAAGGCCGCGCCGGAGCAGACGACCAGTGCAGGGCCGGTCACCGTTGTCGTGTCGGCACCGGACGAAGACCTCGAGGGCCGGGTAGACCTGGCGACCGGCGAGGGCCCGCTCGAGGTCCGACGGCACGCCGACATAGCCCTTGAGCGGGTCGGCCGGGCCGCCAAGGCGGTCCCCTACGGCGGTCAGCAGGTACGGGGCGCCTCCACCATGAGATACGAGGTGACCACCGCCGAAGGCAGCCGAATCGACGTGTGGATCGACGTGGAAGGGCGGGTCCGGAGGGTCGAGCTGCCGGACGCTCCGGCTGATGCTCCCCCGGAGGCCTCCCCGCCGACCCAACCCAACGGGCTTCCAGCCCTCGTCACGGTTGACTTCGTCTTCCCTGCCGCGGACCCGGCAGAGTCCCCGAGGCCGGGGCCTTGAAGGCTTAGACCCCAACTACGCTCGGACACCACATGCTGCTCGAGACCATCGGGTCGCCGGCCGATCTTCGCCGGCTTGATCCTGACCAAATGGGCCCCCTGGCCGACGAGATCCGGGCCTTCATCGTCGAGGCCGTCACCAGACTTGGTGGTCACCTCGGTTCCAACCTGGGAGCGGTCGAACTGACGCTGGCAATCCACCGGGTCTTCGATTCGCCCAACGACATCGTTCTCTGGGACACCGGACACCAGGCCTACGTCCACAAGCTGGTCACGGGCCGCCGGGAGGACTTCGCCGGACTCAAGCAGGAATCGGGCCTGTCTGGCTATCCCAGCCGAGCCGAATCCGAACATGACTGGGTGGAGAACTCCCACGCCTCGACGATCCTCTCCTACGCCCACGGCCTCGCCACCGCACTCGAGCATTCCGGGGAGGCCGATCGGCGGCGGATCGTCGCGGTCGTCGGCGACGGCGCCATGACAGGCGGGATGGCCTATGAGGGCCTGAACAATCTCGGCCACAGCGGACGCAGGGCCGTGATCGTCCTCAACGACAACGGCCGCAGCTACGCGCCCACCATCTCTCGGCTGTCGACGTCGATCAGCAGACTGCGGCTGCGCCCCGGCTACATGCGGCTGAGGTCGAAGGTGGCCCGCCAGCTCGAGCGGCTAGGCGCAGCGGGCAGGCTGGCCGATGCCGGCTGGACCGCCCTGACCACCGCCATCCGGGAGGCCGCGGCCGATCCCGTCCCGTTCTTCGAGGCGCTCGGCGTTCGTTACACCGGTCCGTTCGACGGCCACGACGTGGCCGCCATGGAGGAGGCGCTGCGCAACGCCGCCGCCTACGAGGGACCGATCGTCGTGCACGTCCGCACCCAGAAGGGCCGCGGCTACGACCCCGCCGTCGAAGACGAGGAGCAGTGTCTGCACGACTTCAAGGTGGTGTCACCTTCGGCCCAGGTTGACACCCCGAAGCCCGCCACCTGGACCCAATCGTTCACCGAAGCCCTCGTCGAGGCCGCCGCAGCTGACGACCGCATCGTCGCCCTCACCGCGGCCATGCCCGGTCCCACCGGCTTGCTCCCGTTCCAGGCCCGATTTCCGGACCGGTTCTTCGATGTCGGAATTGCGGAGCAGCACGCCGTGACCGCGGCGGCGGGCATGGCCATGGGCGGCCTGCGTCCGGTCGTCGCCGTCTACTCGACTTTCTTCAGCCGGGCTTTCGATCAAGCCAACCTCGACGTCGGCCTCCACGGACTGCCGGTCGTTTTCGCCTTCGACCGAGCCGGCATCACCGGCGACGACGGGCCCTCGCACCACGGAGTGCTGGACCTGGCCCTGACCCTCGCCATCCCCGGCATGACGGTGATGGCACCGTCGTCGGCAGAAGAGCTCGCCGCCATGGTGCGTCACGCCGTCACCCTTGATGGCCCCGTGAGTATCCGGTGGCCGAAGGGCGAGGCTCACCACTCTCCCGATGGCCTCACGGGCTCGGGGCTTTCAGGCCGGCGCCTGAGGCAAGGCGGCCGGGCCTGCATCTTGGCCGTGGGGCGGCTCCTCCGACCCGCGCTGGAGGCGGCGGAGGAATTGTCCCAGCGCGGCATCGAGGTGACGGTGTGGGATGTCCGCGTCGTCAAGCCCCTCGACAAGGCCATGCTCGCCGATGCCGCAACCCATCCGCTGGTGGTCACCGTCGAAGACGGCGTGCGGATCGGAGGCGCCGGGTCACACATCGACGCCGCGCTCGCCGGATTGGACGAGACCCGTCCGCCGGTACTCACCCTCGGCACTCCGCTCGAGTACATCCCTCAAGCGAAGCCGGCATCGATTCTCGCCCGGCTGGGGCTGGACGGACCCGGCATCGCGGCGAGCGTGGAGAAAGCCCTCGAGGCGTCCGGCGCTTAGCCTGCGGTGATGGAGCGGCGAGTCGACTACCTGGAACATCTGAACGCGGACGCGGTCCGGCTGGCCGATGCCTGGTGCGTCGCCCCTGACGCGCCGGTTCCCAGTTGTCCTGACTGGACGCTTTCGCGATTGGTGTCGCACGTCGGCCGGCTCCATCGCTGGGCCCGCGAGATCAACGCCACTCGCACTATGGAGGCGGTTCCCGTTCCGACGTGGCCTGAGGAGGGAACCGACCTTGGCGAATGGCTCCGCGATGGCGCCGCCAACCTGGCCGAGACCCTGGTCGCGTCAGAGCCGGACACTCCCGTGTGGAACCACCTCGGGCAACCCCCCACCGCCCGGTTCTGGCCTCGGCGCATGGCGCTGGAGACTGCAGTCCACCGCTGGGACGGGGACGTGGCTGCTGCGAAGGTCGGCGCCTGGGAGGGCCCTGTCGACATCGACTCCGAACTGGCCGCTGATGGCATAGACGAGTACTTCGCCGTGATCGCGGTACCCTTCACCAAGGGCCGGCGCACGGGCGACGGCGAGACCATCCAACTCCACGCCACCGACGTCGAAGACGGCGAGTGCATCGAGACTCTCGGTGCCGAGGGGCACGAGTACGCTCCCGCGCACACCAAGGCCGACGTCGCCTTGATCGGCCCGGCGTCGGACCTCTATCTGTGGGCCTGGCAACGGCGGACCGTCGACGACGGCGTCCTCGAGGTGCAGGGTGACGAGGCCGTGGCGCGCCGTTGGGCCGAAGTCGCCGGCTTCAAAAGCGACTCCGGCCCTAAATCGAATTGACTAACGACGGGTCGTCG
>JAHWKP010000117.1 GCA_019347775.1 Actinomycetota bacterium
GTTCGGCTTGGCGATGATTCCGTCGAGGCCCGCGCCCTCGAACCGGCGGAACCAGTCGACGGCCACCTCGCGGTCCTGCGTCGCCGGCGTGAGATGCACTGGAGGCCGCGACTTGATCAACGCCTTCTCGAGCCGGTTCCTGCGTTCGGCGAAGGGCCTTTCCCGTAGGTCGTCGTCCCCCAGACACAGAAGGTCGAACGCCACGAAGGAGGCCGGCGTCTCCGCGGCCAGCTTCTTGACTCTTGACTCGGCTGGATGAATGCGCTGCTGCAGGGTCTCGAACTCGAGCCGGCCGTTGGGACCTGCAACCACAACCTCTCCATCCACCACGCAACGCTCCGGCAACTCGAGCAGGGCGGCCTGCACTATGTCGGGGAAGTAGCGGGTCATCGGCTTCTCGTTCCGGGAGCCGAGCACCACCTCATCGCCGTCTCGGAAGATGAGCGTTCGGAATCCGTCCCACTTCGGCTCGTAGACGAAGCCGCCCTGCTGGGGCACTTCCTTGAGCGACCTGCAGAGCATTGGCGACACCGGCGGCATCACGGAGAGCTTCACGGCCGCGACCGTAGGTGCATGAGATCGGCGGTGGTCTGCAAGCGAGGGTGACGCACGAGTTCCTCAACGGTGACCGGCAATGACTGCCGCCAGTTACGGGCGTCGTCGATACCCGGCCGGTTTGGTGGTTCGGTCACACCCAAAGTGTCTTCGAGCGTCGCCGCGACAACGAGACAGGGCGACTCCGCCAGTGCCCGATGGGCCTCGTCGACACCCTGGGAGAGCGGGGGGAGGTCGTGGGTGCTCGCCGTGCCCAGCGCCAGTTCGGGCCATACGGCTGGCGGATCCTGCTCGAATCGGATGACCTTCGTGGACAGGATGTCGACCGCGGCGAGGCGGGGCCGCAACCCTTCCTCCACGGTCCCGAGGTCCTCCCCGACAATCCAAGTTCGTGTGTTGCGACTCACTGCCACGAGTTTCTGGAGGAGGTCGTCGAGGGGGTAGGTCACATATCTGCCGGAAGCGGTCCCGCCGCCGACGGGTACCCAGAACAGTCGTGACAGTCCCATGACGTGGTCGATCCGGAGGCCGGCGGCGTGGCGCCCTGCCACGGTCCAGGCTCGTTCGAGCGGCCCGTCCTCGACGGTGCGCAGCCAATCAGGGTCGAACACGGCCACGCCCCAGTCCTGGCCGTCGGCGTTGAACCCGTCGGGCGGGGCGCCCACGCTCATCCCGGGCACGACACCCTCTTGCCACCACCAGGCGTCGAAACCGCCCGGGTCGACGCCGACGGCGATGTCGTTGACGAGCGCACAGCCCGTCGAAGCCACGTCCTGCAGCGCTACGTCGACCTGCCACTGGATGAAGCAGGAGACGGCGGCGTCCTCGGGTGCGTCGGCCCAGACCCGCTCCGCCGCGGTGCGCGGCGACTTCTGGAGCTCCTCCGGCCACTCCCGGTGGTCCCACCCCAGCTTTGCTGCCAGCACCTCGAAGGCGGCGAATCCCCGCAGCAGTTCCCCATGCTCGTCGATGAACTCGGCGCGCGCCGTCGACCGCGGGGCCTCGGCTGCGGCGGCACCAATGTGGCTCAGCTTGAGTGCCCGGGCCGAGCCTCGGTCGACCAGCCCGTCGCGGGCGCTATCGCTCGCCGGTCCAGCGAGACAGTTGATGTCTCGGAAGCAACGCGACGTCGGATAGTACGGGCTCTCGCTACCGGGGGCGAGGGCGTGAAGCGGGCTCACGAGGACAAAGGAGGCCCCCTGCGCAGCCGACCACTCCGACAGCGTCCGTAAAGACGCGAGGTCACCGACACCGCTGTCGGTCTCGCTGCGCAGCGAGTACAGCTGCGCCGCCCAGCCCCACTGTCGCCGATCAGGTCTTACGCACGTCGTCCGAGGCCGGGGCATTGGTCCGCAATAGTGGCTCGCGAATGGCGACGTCCCAGACAGTGACAGCCCGCGACGGCGTGGAGCTCGCCGTCCACGACCTTGGCGGCACAGGCCCTGTCCTGCTTCTGGGCCACGCCACCGGCTACTGCGGCATCACGTGGGAGCCCGTCGCCCACGAGCTCCGCGAAACTTTCCACTGCATCGCTCCCGACTGCCGAGCCCACGGAGCTTCCGGAACTCCGGGCGCGGACGGACTCAGCTGGCGGCTGCTAGGGGCCGACGTTCTCAGTGTGATCGACGCCCTCGACGAGCCCAGCCCGCTGTTCGGGGCGGGTCACTCGGCCGGTGCCACCGGGCTCCTGCTGGCCGAGGCCGAAAGGCCTGGCACATTCGCCGGCATCTGGTGCTTCGAGCCCGTCTTGTTTCCGGGCCGCTCGGACGACACCGATGTCGAGTCCAATCCGATGGCCGCTGCCGCGCGTCGGCGCAGGTCACGTTTCTCCGACCGCGCCGAAGCCAAGCTTCACTACGAGCGCCGCGAGCCCTTCAGCCGATTCGCGGGGCCGTGCCTCACGGCATTCCTCGATTGCGGACTCGTCGGCGACGAATCGGGTGAAGGGCTGAGACTGGCCTGCCGGCCCGAAAACGAGGCCCGGTTCTATGAGATGACCGGCTTCGAGGACACCTGGGCAGCCGTCGAGAGCATCGACTGCCCGGTGACCTTCGCAACCGGCGACCAACCCGGCTCCTTCGGTGCAGGTCACGCTGGGCTCCTCGCTGGCCGCCTCACGTACGGCCAAGCCGAGGTCCTGGCCGCCTTGTCGCATTTCGGCCCACTGGAGGGCCCCACGGCCGCCGCCGCGTCCATCTGCGACTCCCTCGGCTCGGGGTGACCTAAAACCACAAGCTTGTAACTTGTCACCAGCCCGGCGTACGCTGGCCCTGATGACTCGCCCCCTGCCCTGGTCGCTTTCTCCGTCGAAGGTCTCGTCCTTCCGGGAGTGCCCGCTGGCCTTCCGGTTCTCGGCCATCGACCGTCTGCCTGAGCCAGCCTCGCCGGCCGCCGTAAAAGGCACGCTGGTTCACCGGGCGCTCGAGCTGCTCTTCCTCGAGTGCGACAAGGGTGCCAGGGATGTGCCCGCCTCCCTGCTGCGGCTCGAGCGGGCCTGGGCCGAGCTCCAGTACGACGCTGAATTCCTTTCTCTCGAGTTGGAGCCAGAAGACGGCGAACTCATGCTCGACAGTGCCCGTGAGCTGGTCCGGCGCTACTTCACCCTGGAGGATCCCAACACGGTCACCGCCGTGGGGCTCGAAGTGATGATGGAAGCCCAACTCGGCACGCTGCGCCTTCGGGGAATCATCGACCGACTGGAAATCGACGAAGACGGCGAGTACGTCATCACCGACTACAAGTCCGGTCGGGCCCCCGGCGTCAACTTCGAGCAGGGACGCCTGGGCGGCGTCCACTTCTACGCCTATCTGTGCGAGCAGGTTCTCGGCCGGCGGCCAGCCAAGATCCAGCTGCTGTACCTAGGCGATCCTCTCGCCATCGTCGCCACTCCCTCTGAGCAGTCGATCAAAGGGCTGTGCCAGCGGACGGCGGCCGTGTGGAGCGCGGTCGAGCGAGCCTGCGAGCGCGACGACTTCCGCCCCAAGGTGTCGCGCCTGTGCGACTACTGCTCGTTCAAGGCCTACTGCCCCGCATGGGGCGGAGACCCCGACCGCGCCAAGCCCGAACTCCTAGGCGAGCCGTCCCTCCCCCTCCCCCTGGCCGTCCCCGCCTAACGCGGAGTCCTCTAGGTTCCCGGCCATGGCCGAGAACAAGACAAAAGACGACAAGTCGGCGGATCGCGACGGAGACGAAGCCTCGAAGGACGCCGGTTCCGACAGGCCCGCGCAGGTGGTCGAAGAGAAAGAATCGACCACCGAGCACAGCGTGCGTATCGCCCGCAAACAGGTCAGGTACAAGGCGGTGGCTCGCACGACCACCTTGAAGGACGCCGACGGGAAGGACAAGGCGAGCGTCTTTTCCATCTCCTACACCCGCCAGCCGGAAGGAGACGCGGCCGATCGGCCCATCCTGTTCTCGTTCAACGGAGGACCTGGCTCGTCGTCGGTTTGGATGCACCTCGGACTGTTCGGACCCCGGTTGATCGACCTCGGCCAGGGCGACGTCCCGACCCGGCCCCCCTATCGCCTTATCGACAACGACGCGTCGTTGCTCGACATGTGCGACCTCGTGTTCATAGACCCGGTGAGCACCGGTTACAGCCGCCCCGTCCCGGGTGAGGAGGCCAAGCAGTTCCACGGAGTGAAGGAAGACGCCGAGTGGGTGGCTGAGTACATCCGCCACCACCTCGGCCGCACGAAGCGTTGGTCATCGCCCAAGTTCCTCGCGGGCGAGAGCTACGGCACCACGCGGGCTGCCGCCCTCTCGGACCTGCTCCAGGACCGTCACGGGATCTTCCTCAACGGAGTGATGCTCATCTCGGCCGTCCTGAACTTCCAGACGATCAATTACCAGCGCATCAACGACGTACTGCCCTACCTGACGTACCTCCCGAGCTACGCCACCACCGCCCACTACCACCGCAAGTTGGCCAAGTCCTTGGGCAATGTCCACAAGGTGGCCGACCGGGCGGAAGAGTTCGCCCTCAACGAGTACGGCCCGGCCCTTCTGCAGGGCCGACGGCTGACTGGCAAGCGCCGCTCCGCGCTCGTGGCCCGGGTGTCCGAGCTCATCGGCCTGCCGCCGTCGCTCGTCGAGGCCAACAACCTGCGGGTTCAGCCCCATCGCTTCATGAAGGAGCTGCTCAGAAATGAGGGGCGCACAGTCGGACGCCTCGATTCCCGCCTCACGGGAATCGACTACGACCGCGGCGGAGAGAGGCCCGAATACGACCCGCTGTTCCCGTTCATCATGGGCGGGTACACCGCGGCCTTCAACCAGTACGTACGCACCGAACTGGATTTCGAGTCGGAGCTCAACTACGAGATCCTGAAGAGCGGCCTCGACTGGAACTACGGCCAAGCCGGCAAGAACCGCTACGTAGATGTCTCGGAGGACCTACGGGCCGCCATGACCAAGAACCGCGGCCTGCGAGTTCTGCTGGCCAGTGGCCTCTATGACCTCGGCACGCCACACTTCGGTGCCGAGTACACCGTCGATCACATGCCGCTCGACGACTCGATCGCCGACCACATCATCGCCAAGCGCTACGAGGCGGGGCACATGATGTACATCCACGAGCCATCGATGGCCCAGCTCCGCAAGGACCTCGTCGCCTTCGTCAAACTCGCCACGACCTAGCGTCTGGCCGATGCAAAGACGGCGTGAGGTGCGGATCGCGGGCATCGAGATCGACGTCGAGCGCCTCGGGCGTGCCATCGCCGGGCTCGACAACCGGATCGAGACCATTCTCGACCGCGCCCGTGGGAATCCCCTCGCCGACAAGGTCTTCTATACGGCCTCTTCCCTG
>JAHWKP010000118.1 GCA_019347775.1 Actinomycetota bacterium
TCCGCGACCGGCAGTGGATCGGGCAAGGGAGGCAGCTCGGGAGGCGGGGGGAAGACGGCGAGCCGCGACAAGCCGGCGGCCACGAGGTGGCCCTCCGGGTCGTAGACCCGGGCCTCGGTCAGCACGGAGGAGTCGCCGGCGTGCACGACACGGCCGTGACCCACCAGGTCCCCGCCCGGCCGCGTCTCCTGCACGCGAGTAAGCGAGAGCTCGGCGGTGGTGAAACCACCGCCGGGAGGGAGCGTGCTGCCGTAACAGGTGCCGAAGGCGAGGTCGGCCAGGATGGCCAGGGCCCCGAGCGGAATGCGCCCCTGCGGCGACTGCAGCCAGGGCGATGCCGGCATGACGCTTCGCGACTCGCCGATCTCGAACTCGGTGGGACGGCAGCCGGTGAGATGGCCGATCGGTGGGATCGGCGCGTGCTTCTCCCAGAGCTCGTTCCGCTCCTGGCCGGAGAGCGCCATCATCCAAATCGGCGGATACCCGCCCCTCACCGCCTCCTCCCAGATCTCCATATGGAATGTGGATCGTAGGGTCGGAGCTAGGCCCACAACGAGGTGAGCTGGGACGTCACCTTGTCGGGGCCTGGAGCGGACTCGGCCAGGTCGGCCGCGGTCGGCTCGACCGTGACGTCTTCGAACAGTCCCGCCGTCGGATTGAGAAAACGGCTCGGCTGGGCCCAGGTGTGCAGGTCGTCGAGCGCGTGGCGGCGCACGTAGAACCGCAGCGGATAAGTCACGTACAGGTGGTCGCGGGCCCGGGTGAGGCCCACATAGAAGAGGCGACGCTCTTCCTCTAGGCCCTCACGCGACGACAGCGACATGTCGCTCGGGATGTTGCCGTCGGCCGCGTGGATGACGAAGACCACGTCCCACTCGCCGCCCTTGGCCGAGTGGATGGTGCTCAGCACCAGCCAGTCGTCGTCGAGATGCGGGGGACCGGCCAGGTCGCCCGTGGCCGAGGGCGAGTCGATGACGAGTTCGGACAGGAACTGCGAGCGGGTGGGAGAGGCGCTGGCCATGGCCTGGAGCTGTTCGAGGTCGGCCATGCGCGACTCGGCGGCGCGGTACTTGTGCTCCACCAGCGGACCGACCCGGGCACGTATCGCTTCGATCTCGGCCGCGGTCGACGCGTCGCCGTTCTGGCCGGCGACATCGAGGCAGTCGCCGAGGGTGGCCCTCAGCAACTCGAGGTGGGCGGCGGCGCGGGGCGGCACGCCGGGCGGGTCGTCGACGAAACGCCGTACCGCGGTGGGATCGGGCAGAGACAGGTGCTCGAGCACCCGGCGGGTCGTGGCCGGGCCGACTCCTTCGAGCAGCCCCAGTACGCGGTGCCAGGCCATTTCATCCGATGGGTTCTCCAACAGGCGGAGGAAAGCCAGCAGGTCTTTCACGTGGGCGGCTTCGAGGAACTTGAGCCCGCCGTACTTGATGAAGGGGATGTTGCGCCGACCCAGCTCGACTTCGAGCCGGGCGCTGTGGTGCCCGGTGCGGAACAGCACGGCCTGGTCGCGCAGGGCGATGCCGTGCTCGCGGTGCTCGAGCACCCGGTCGCACACGTAGTTGGCCTCGGCCCCCTCCTCGGGGACGCGCACGAGGCGGGGAGGGGAGATGTTGCCCGGCACGAGGTCGTCGCGGGCGGTGCGCAGCTCCTTGGGGAACACGCCGCGCGCTCCGGTGAGTACCGCGTTGGCCACGTCGAGGATGGGTTGGGTCGACCGGTAGTTCCAGTCCAGGGTGACCACCCGGCAATCCGGGAAGCGGTTGGGGAAGTCAGTCATGTTGGCCGCGGTCGCGGCGCGGAAGCCGTAGATGGCCTGGGCATCGTCGCCCACCACGAACAGGTTGCGGCCCCGGGGCGCCAGTCCCTGGATGATGTCGGCCTGCAGGAGGTTGGTGTCCTGGTACTCGTCGACCAGAACGTGGTCGAAGCGAGCCCGCAGCACGTCGGCCACCGGGCTGTCGGTGAGCAGCGCCCGCCAGTAGAGGAGGAGGTCGTCGTAGTCGGTGAGGTTGCGGTCGCGCTTGCGGGCGACGTAAGCGGAGAAAACGCCGGCCACCTCGTCGACATCCGCGGTGCACCAGGGGAAGTGCTCCTTCATGGTGATTGCCAGCGGCCGTTGGGAGTTGACGACGCGGGAGTAAATGTCGAGCAGCGTGTCCTTTTTGGGGAAGCGACGGCCCCGCTCGGCCAGACCGAACTCGGCCCGCACCACGCCCATCAGGTCGCAGGCGTCGCCCTGGTCGAGGATGGTGAAGCCCTCGGCCAGACCGACCGCCGCGCCGTGGCGACGCAGCAGGCGGTTGGCGATGGCGTGGAAGGTGCCGCCCCACACGCGAGCGCTGGCCCGCGACGCGCCCAGATGTTCGGCCCGGCGCAGCATTTCGCGCGAGGCCCGGCGGGAGAAGGTGAGCAGCAGCACGCGGTCGGGATCGGCCCCGTCGCCCAGCAGCCGGGCCACCCGCGAGGCGAGCGTGCGGGTCTTGCCGCTGCCCGCCCCGGCGATAACGAGAAGGGCGTCGCCGTCGTGGTTGACGGCCTCGGTCTGGGCCGGGTTCAGCCCCGCCTCCCAAGGCGCCAGAACGTCGGCGACGGCCATCCGCCGAGCGTACACGAACACGCGTTCGTTCACCGGGGAAACGGCTGCGCTCAGGCGAGAAATCCGTGGAGCTGCGAGTATCCGGCGATGTCCGCCGCCGTGGATTCGCTGGCCGACGACGTAGAGGCGATCGAGCAGGCCTTCATCTCGCAGTGGGCTCACTTCGGCCAGGGGCCCGGCGGCCAGTTCCACAGCGACGGCGATCTCATCTGGACCGAGGCTCCGGTCACCGAACTGCCCTACAACGCGGTCGTGCGAACTCGCCTAGGGGCCGATGCCGACGGCCGGATCGACGAGGTCATCGACCACTTCCGTCGCCGGGGGGTGCAGTTCATGTGGCCCGTGCTGCCCACCACCGAGCCCGCCGACCTGGCACGAGGGCTGGTGCAGCGGGGACTGGCCTTCGTCGAGCACGGCACGGGGATGTCGCTCGACCCTGCCCATTGGAAGATCGAGCCCCGCGCCACAGATGGACCGATCGATTACGTCGAGGTCGACAACAACAACATGTGGGCCTACGAGGAACTGATCGCCCAGTACTGGGAGCTGCGCGACGAAAGCCGGGAGTACGTGTTCGGCGTCAACAGCTGGGCCCACGGCCTCGGCCACGGCCGCCGTCTGGTGGCGTTCCAGGACGGACAGCCGGTGGGCAAGGCCTATTTGTCGTACACGCTGGGCGAGGACTCACAGTCGGTGAGCACGGACACGGCCAGCATCTTCGGCGTGTACGTGAAGCCCGAGGCACGCGGCTATCGGGTTGCAACCACCCTCATGGAGTTACTCATCGACGCCGCGTTCGAGTCGGGACGCAAACGGGTGGTTCTGCACTCGAGCCAGATGGCACTGGCGCTGTATCTGCGCATGGGCTTCGCGGCGCGATGTTCCCTGCCGGTCTACGCCACCACGCCCCTCCACAGCCTGCAACCTTCCTAAGAGTCAGTCCTCGGGAGTCATGAACTCGCACCGGGGTCCGTTTGCGCGGGTTAGTCGACTATCCAAAGTGGCCAGCGGAGCCTCGAGCGATTCCGCAACTGCCACATACCAAGCGTCGTAAGTGCTGAGGTTGTGTCTTAGCTCCCACACACGTGAGGCGAAGGGCTGATAGTCAAGCAGTTCAATGCTGAGATCTTCAAAGTCGCCGTGAGCGAGAGTCGCTACGTCGTCGGAGATCACTCCGGCGAAGACGCCCTTCCGCAGGACGTTCGCGGCCTCGACCGGGAGAAAGTTGCGGCGCGGCAAGCGGGCTCGACAACAGAACGTCGTCTGACCACTGACCCTCGCGGCCGTTATCGGTGAGCGCGGAGACGACTACGGATGCATCGACGATGACGGTCAACGGCGATCGGCATCCCGAAATTCGAGGATCTTCTCGGCGGGAAAGCTTGAGCCGGTCCGGCGCTTGCGGTCTTTGATGCGCGCGACGAGCGCGTCGGTATCGGGACGCTCTGCCAGCTCGATCAACTCCCGGCGGAGATACTCCTGGAGCGACCGTCCGGCGCGAGCCGCCCGCCCGGCCAGTTCGTCCCGCGTCTCGTCGGGGACGTCACGAACGGTGATCGAGGCCATGCATGCATTGTAGCTGCATTAGCAGCAGAATAATGCATCCCGGCCTGGGCCAGCGCGGCTCAGTCGCTCCCGTGGTACGTCTGAGCCGTGGGGGATCCGTACGAAGAGCTTCATCGGCGTTGCGAGGAGCTGGCTGCGGCGTTTGACGAAAGTGACGACTGACAATGCGCGTCGAGGAAGAGCCGATCGCCAATCTCGGGCAGCACGCCGAGATACCGATCGCGTTCACGGTCGATCGAGTCTTGGACGTGGCGCTTGTCGAGGGCGGGCTCGGAGGATTTCTGCTGTCGGAGGTCCCGGTGGATGAGCCGTGGGTCAAGGACTACGACGCAGATAAGGGCGAAGGCCCCACGCGATGGGCGAGCCGCTTCGATGTCACAAGTTGGGGTCTGATCGCGGCCTACGACCGAGACCAGCGCGCCGGCGGCGCAGTGGTCGCTTTCAACACGGCTGGCGTCAACATGCTCGAAGGTCGCGACGACTTGGCCGTCATCTGGGACTTGCGTGTTCGGCCGGAGTTCCGTGCAATGGGGACCGGCGCCCTGTTGTTCCGCGCAGCGGAAGATTGGTCCCGATCCCGCGGATGTCGGACACTCAAGGTCGAGACTCAGAACATCAACGTCGCGGCCTGCCGCTTCTATCGTCGGATGGGTTGCACGGTCGGATCCATCGATCGCTTCGCCTATGACGAGTTACCGGGCGAAACCCGACTCCTCTGGTTCAAGGAGCTCTGAGGCTCAGAGGTTCTCCAAGAAGCGGTTGACTTCGCGGCGGCTGCGGAGGCGGATCCAGTGGTGGTCGCCGGCGGCGGCGCGGGCGCCGTATCGCTTGCGGTTGCGGTGGTGGCTGTTCCACGACCACACCAGGATGTTTTCGTTCGGATCCCGGTGGAACAGCGTCCGCAGGCGTTCCCGGTTGCCCATATCCCAGAGTTCCTCGCCCGTGATCGAACGCCCCACCGATCGAGCCAGCAGCGCGGTCATAACGCGCCAGCGGGGTAGGTCGAGCCACACGAATGTGTCGACGAGGTGGTCGATGTGAGTGCCGAGCCGACCGTTGTAGTTGCCGTCGATGACCCAGCGCTGATGCGACGAGGCGAACTCCAGCGCGCGCGCCCGCATGTCCTCGGCGGGGCGCTCCTGCCAGTTGGGGAGCCAGTGAACGCTGTCGAGCTCGAGCCGGGGA
>JAHWKP010000119.1 GCA_019347775.1 Actinomycetota bacterium
CGGAGTTCACCGTGGCCGAGCCATCCGATCCGGCCCGCGCGACGATTCCATCCAGCGACTCCAGAGCTTCGGTGGGGCGTCCGGCTCGCAGACACAGTTCAGCTGACCACAGGTCGACCTCGAGCACGCTGGCGCTTGCGCCTAACGAGGCCAGAACCTCGCGGGCTTCGCCTAGCAAACGACTCGCAGCCTCCAGGTCACCCTCTCGGGCCGCGATCCGTCCCAGATCCCGGCTGGCGAGCGCCAAGCCCGCTTGGTAGCCGACCGCCCGGTACACCGGAACAATGTCCTCGAGCAGCCGGTGGGCTTCGCCGAGACGGCCCTGGCCGAGCAGAACCTCGGCCGTGTTGTAGCGAGCCTTCGCTGCATCGGCTTCGTTCCCCGCTCGCTCGTATGTCTCCAGCGCCTCTCGGTAGCGCTGGGCGGCTTCGTCCCAGTTCCCGCGGTAATACGCGAAGGCCCCGAGCACGTTCAGGGTGAACGCCACATTGTTGAGATCGCCGAGATTCCGGAAAACGGGCAGCGCCTTCTCGGCGTTTTCACGCGGTCCGAGGTCGCCCAGGTGCAGGGCGGTCCAGTCCATGAGCAAGTAAGCCTCGGCGCTGACTCTCGCGGCCGCGATGATGCCAGCCAAGATTGACAGCGGCGTCCAATCGTTATCTACGTGCGCCACCGCCGCCGCGGTCTTGACGGCGCGTTCGGCGGATCGCTGCGCTTCGTGGTTGCGGCCCCGGCGCTGACTCATCCATCCGTGCATCACCTCGAGCTTCGCCCGGACCGTCGCGGCCGACTCCGACTCACCCTCGACGGCACTGATCGCCCGGCGGAGCCGACGTAGCGCGGACGTGGTCCTCCCCTGTTGCTCGGCTATGCGCGCCTCGTTCATCTGCAGGCGGGCCAGCGCCGCGAAATCGGAGGCAAAGAAGCGGCGGGCCCGGCGATAGGCGCTTTGGGCCTGCTCGTAGTCACCGGCTCGGTGCCATGCGTTGGCGCGGCCTTCCCAGATCCGGCCGAGCGACCGTTCGTCGAGATCCGGGACGTGCCTCGAGGCCGTCAGGGCCCGCTCGTAAAGCCGGGCTGCTTCCACATTGGCAAACAGGTGCTTCGCCCTGTCGCCGGCCCTAGTGGCCCATGCCCAGCACTTGTCGTACCGCTGGGCATGGAGGAAATGCAGCGACAGGAGCTCCGCGGGGGGATTGGTCTCGCCGGCACTGTCCTGCTCGATGGCTTCGCCAGCCCGCAGATGGAGCTCCCGCCTCTTCCGGAACGACAGCGTTTGGTAGGCGACGTCGCGTGCGACGCGGTTGCGGAAGCGCAGGGACTCATCGCCGGCGACGACCACCAGGTCGCCCCACTCCCGCAGCAGGGTCGCCAGGGATGGAACCGGCCCTGCCGCGACTCTCTCCAGCATCTCGCGGTCGAACTCGGTGCCAAGAACCGCGGCGTACTGCAACAGCCGTCTGAACCGGAGCGGAACCCGGTCGAGGGCGCTCGCCAGGACAGCCTGGACAGAATCGGGAAGCTCCCGGTCTTGGCCGGTGGCTGCGCCCGCTCGGATGAGCTCCTCGAGAAACAGCGGATTTCCCTCAGCGTGGCGGACCAGGGACTCCCGCCTGTGCGGGTGGATCGGAGCGTCGGATGTCGCCGCGGTTATGAGCGCTCTGGAAGCGTCATCGTCCAACGGCGCGAGGAAGATGTCGAGCGGGTTCTCTCGGGGCTCGCCTCCCGGCGGCGCGTCTGAGCGGCCGGTCGTCAGGACCATCCAAGGCCGCTCGCCAGACGCAGCCGCAATTCGCTTCAGCGTCTCGGCTGACGCATCGTCGGCCCACTGGAGGTCCTCGAAGACGAACACTGCCGCGCCGCTGAACCGGACCTTCAAAAGTCTGACGACCAGCTCGGAGGTGCGCCTCCGGGCGAAGCGCGGCTCCAAGTCGGCCGTACGGGGGGTGGCTGGTATATCCACACCCAGGACCTCGCCGAGGAGAGGCACCCACTCCAATTCACCCGGGGCGACTTCGGACACCCGTTGGACAAGTAGCTGCGACGAGATCCCCTCGGCCGAGTCGAGACCCAGTGCCGGCAGCAGAAATCTCCGCAACATCGACCAAGGTGTGGCTGACTCGTACGGCTCCGCGGCCGCACACAGGAAGGGGCGATCATCGTTACGCCTACGCAGCTCGTCGACCAACCGGGTCTTGCCGATTCCAGCCGGTCCGCTGATGTGAACCGTACGACCGGACCCCCCGTGCGCCTCGGCCATGGTCCACAGGAGTTGGTCGAGCTCGTGGTCGCGGCCGGCGAGGGGTGACAGTGGCGCCGAACGCGTTCCCCCCCACGCCGTCCCCCGCGCCTGCTGACCTACCGCGGCGGCCCGCACTGGTTCGGACTTGCCTTTGACGGCGAAAGGCTCTCGTGGCGTCGTGTCGTAGGGCGTGCGCGAATGGGACAACAACTCTTCGGTGGCCAGGATCTCGCCCTCGCCCGCAGCGCCCATGAGGCGGGCGGCCAGGTTCACGGCGTCGCCCATCACTGTGTAGGTACGCCGGTAGGCGGGCCCTATCTCACCGACGAAGACGCACCCTCGGTTGGCGCCGATTCGCAAGGGGAGGGTCCCGCTCGTGTCGGCGATCCGGCGTAGAGCCGCGAGCATCCGGCCGCAGTCGTCGTCGTTGGCTTGGGGTGCGCCGGCAACGAGGACGATCTTCCCGCCGTCACGATCGATATCGGTTCCGAGGAATGTGACCGCGTGGTCGTCGGCCGCGTCCTGGACGTGGGTCACCAGCTTGTCGAGGGCATCGGCCACGTAGTCGGGCTGCTCGGCCCGCAACAGTCCGTCGAGTCCGGAGAAGCGCAGGAAGGCGATCGCCACGTATCGATGCTCCGCGTCGGAACCGCCGTCGAGCAGGTGCGAGCGCACGGCCAACGGAACACTCGAGGACAGGTCGGCGTGCCGCGGCGGATGTACGGAGACCGGCTCGGAGGCGTCAGCATCCAGCGCTCGGTCGCGAAGAAGGAGCCCCGGCCCTTTCTCCGCTCCTACGAGTGCGGGCGATAGGCCGGCCACTAGCTCCTCGCTGGCGACAATCTCACCCGCGTCTGCGGCGGCCTCCATTTCGAGCACGCGAGAGGCGACCGGTCCGGTGACGATCAGCTCGCGGTGCGAGCGGCCCACACAGAACAGGTTGAGTTCGCCCGAGTGGATGCCGGTCGAAGTACGCAAGCGGACATTTCCGGCGGAGGTCTTCAGACTGCCGACCCGCCGGATGGTCCTGCGCATCGCAATGGCGGCCGTTGCTGCCCGGGTCTGATGATCACAACCGTCGAAGGCCAGGAGAAGGGCGTCCCCGCCGAATTTGAGGAGGCTCCCGCCGTTGGCGTACGCGTCGGCGAGGAGCTCGGTGAAGCAGTTCCCCACCAGCTCAGTGAGCTCTTCAGCACCGGACGGCCCGAGCCGTGCCAGCCGTTCAGACAGACGGGTAAACCCGGAGACGTCCACGAACACGAGGGACGCTTCGAGTGTGCGCCACCGGCGCTCTGGCTCTTCCGCCCACTCCACCGCGACCCGCGGCAGGTACGGCGTAAAGGTCGTCGCGTCGTCTAGTCCGCCCCTGTGTGACATACGCGCCCCCGTTCCCGCGGCTAATGCTAATCCGTGCGCCGCCCGCGCCGCGGGTTGATTAATGCGGTCCTTTGCCGCGGAACGGGGTACAGCCTTGAACGATGAGTCTCTCGGTCAAGCCCGAGCACTTGCGCCGCTACGGCGGCATCGTGCGCCTGTTGCTCAAGCACGGTCGACGCGATCTGTTGGCCGGGTCAGCTACGGGCCCGGGCCTGAACCTCGACGACGCGGGCGTCGAAGAGGGCGCTGAAGACCCGGATGCCGAGCCTGAGGCGCTAGCGAGCGACCTGGAGGCAATGGGCCCGACGTTCGTGAAGCTGGGCCAGCTGTTGTCGACCCGGGCCGATCTTCTACCCGAGCACTACCTGATAGCGCTCTCCCGGCTCCAGGACGAGGTCGAGCCGATTCCGTATGAAGAGGTCCGCACGGTCATCGAGGACGAACTCGGCGTACGGGTGTCCAAGGCTTTCGCTGAATTCGACGAGACACCGTTGGCCGCGGCGTCGCTCGGCCAGGTACACCGAGCGCGGCTCCGCAACGGGCGAGAAGTGGCGGTGAAGATCCAACGCCCGCACATCCGCCGCCGAATCGCTGAGGATCTCGAAGCGCTTCTCGAGGTGGCAGGCATGGTCGACCGCCGAACCGAACTCGGCCGGCGACACGGGTTCGAGGCCATGGTCGAGGAGTTCCGTGCGGCGATGCTGGGCGAGCTCGATTACCGGCGCGAGGCGGAGAACCTGAAGACCTTGCGCACCAATCTCGCCGAATTCAGTCATCTCGTGGTGCCGGCGCCGGTGTCCGACTACACCACCGACCGGGTTCTAACCATGGACTACATCCCCGGAAAGAGCCTCAAGGCGCTGGGCCCGTTAGGACTGATGGAGCTGGACGGTGAAACTCTCGGCGACGAGTTGTTCCGTGCGTACCTGAAGCAGATTCTCGTGGACGGGTTCTTCCACGCCGATCCGCACCCAGGCAACGTCCACGTCACCGAGATGGGTCAGCTGGCGCTGATCGACCTCGGGATGGTCGCTCGGCTCTCGCCCGAGATGCGCGAACAGTTGGTCAAGTTACTCCTGGCCGTCGGCGAGGGCCGGGGCACGGACGCGGCCGGCGCCGCCGTGGAGATGTCACAGCCCCTCGACGACTTCGACCGCTCGGAATTCGCCCGGCGGGTCTCGGGTCTGCTCACGCAGCATGCGACGTCGAGTGTCAGCGACATCCCGGCCGGACGGGTCGTGGCCGAGTTATCCCGCATCGGCGCCGAATGTGGCCTGCGTCTTCCGTCCGAGCTGACGATGCTGGCTAAGGCGCTCCTCAATCTCGACGAGGTGGCCCGCACCCTCACGCCCGACTTCGATCCGAACCAGGCCATACGCGAACGGGCGAGCGAACTCGTCCAGAGGCATCTGACGGATCTGGTGTCCCCGGGCAGCATGTTGGCGGCGGCGATGGAGGCGAAGGAGTTCGCCGGCAAGTTGCCCTCGCGGGTCAACGCCGTCCTCGACACACTTTCCGAAGGAGAGATCAGCCTTCACGTGAAGGGCATCGACGAGCACGAGTTCATGCTCGGGATGCAGAAGCTGGCCAATCGGATAACGGCCGGTCTCGTCATCGCCGCTCTCGTCGTTGGCGCGGCGATGCTGATGCGGATCGAGACGACGGCGCAGCTGTTCGGATATCCGGCGCTGGCCATGGTGTGCTTCCTG
>JAHWKP010000011.1 GCA_019347775.1 Actinomycetota bacterium
CGACGTTCTCCTCGGCCAGCACATCGGTGCCGGCGGCGACATCGCCGACCAGGGGGACGTGGTGCACCGGTCGGCGCTCGATCGCGGCACCCGAACCGGAGTCGTAACGGACCTCGATCGCCCGGGGTTTGGTGGGGTCGCGCCGGAGGAATCCGGCCTCCTGGAGAGTCTTGAGATGGCTGTGGACCGTCGAGGACGAGGCCAGCCCGACGGCCTCGCCGATCTCCCTCACCGAAGGCGGGAAGCCCCGCACCCGCTGCTGCTCGGCGATGTATTCGAGGATCTCGCGACGCTTGGACGTCAGAGCTTCGGTCATGCCGGTCACCGTACTGACCGGGAGCCGATTATGCAAACATTCGTTCTTGACGCCGAACCTGTGTTCTGGTGAACTATAGAACATGCGTTCTGTCACCGGGCCTCGGCACACTCGTCCTATGCGCCTTCGCGGGATCGTCCTGAGCGCCATTTTCGCCACGACCGTCTGGTGGGCCGTCCAGGGCGGAGCGCCGGCGCATCTCGGCGGGCCGGGGAGTGGGCCCCTCACCACACCCCAGCCCGCCGCCATTTCGCAGGGCCGGGTCACCACCTACACCGTCCAGCCCGGCGACACGCTGTGGTCGATCGCCCGGAATATCCAATCCGAAGGCGACGTCCGCCCGCTGGTAGACCGGTTGACCGCTACTCGCGGAGGAAGGCCCCTTCAGATAGGCGAGGAGCTGAACGTCCCGCTAGACGTCTGAGTCAGCCTCGGGCCACCACGCCGCAGACGGTTCGGCCGCCGGCGTCGCCCGTGGCGAGTGTGGCGGCGTCAGGTCCGTTCGGCGCGTACCGGGACGGTATGTGAGCGAAGTTGTCCGGATCCAGGTGGATCATCACGGCGGTCCCGTCGGCATCGAAGAGCCGATCGAACGAGATGTGATCTGTGCGCACGCTCATACGAGCATGGCCATCACGGTTGACTAGCAGAGGCGGGAGATCGCCGTCATGCAAGCCGTGATTGTGCGCGTCCTCGCTGCCGATATGTCCGCTGGCGGACAGGAACGGTGACCGCTTGCCTTCGTTGTCTGTGGCGTTCGGGTCGCACTTTCCGATCCGATGCAGGTGGAAGCCGTGGAATCCGGCGAACTGACGGGGAAGTAACACGTTGGCCGTCACGGCCATCTTGCCCTCGATGACCTGAAACGTGACGGTGCCGGCCGACAACCCGTTGGTGTCGATCAACCGCGCTGTTGCCCTCGTGGGATGGTTCGCCCACGCGACTCCGACCGAGGCCATAGCACCGAAGAGCACTACCAAGCTCAGTGCGATGAGCTTGTTTTTTCCTGTCTTCATGGTTCTCCTGTTCTTCGCCGTAGGTAATCCAGCGGCAGCGGTTGCCGACTGGAGCGCCGCGGAGCGGCAGATCGAGCGTATCCAGACCGCCTCCCAGGACGCCGCTGCGCTCTGGTCAAGAAGGCCTAGTGAGTATTCGGGCCACAATGGCGCGATGAGGTGCCCTTGGTGCACTGCGCTCGACGACAAGGTCGTCGACTCGCGGTCGTCGGAAGAAGGCTCGACGACCCGGCGTCGGCGGGAATGTCTCAACTGCGGCCGGCGATTCACGACCTACGAGCGGGTCGAGGAGCTGCCGCTGGTCGTGATCAAGCGTTCGGGGGAGCGTCAGCCCTTCGACCGGGCCAAGTTGATCCGAGGGCTTGAGGCCGCCGCCAAAAACCGCCCGGTCGACCAGGCCGGTATCGATGCGATCGCGTCCGACATCGAGGAGGCGGCCCGCATGGATGGCCCCGAGGTCACCAGTGAGTGGATCGGGCGCACGGTGCTCGACCGCTTGCGGGCGATCGACGAGGTGGCCTATCTCCGCTTCGCCAGCGTGCACAAAGGCTTCAAGGACGCCGAAGACTTCGAACGAGAAATGGGTGAGCTGCGATGAGGGTTGGTCTGCTCACTGGGGGAGGGGACTGTCCCGGGTTGAACGCGGTCATCCGGGCGGTCGTGCGCAAGGGAGCACAGCACTACGGCGACGAGTTCGTCGGCTTCCTCGACGGATGGAGGGGTGTCATCGAAAACCACACGATGCCGCTCGACGTAGAGCGCTGCCGCGGAATCCTGCCCCGGGGCGGAACCATCCTCGGCAGTTCACGGACGAATCCCTTCAAGGTCGATGGCGGCCCCGACGCCGTCGAGGCGACGCTGCGCTCGCAATCCATCGACGCCCTCGTGGCGATCGGTGGCGAGGACACCCTCGGAGTGGCTCGGCAGCTATCCGACCAAGGGGTGTCTGTGATTGGAGTGCCGAAGACGATCGACAACGACCTGTCTGCCACCGAAGTCACGTTCGGGTTCCACACCGCCGTCCAGATCGCCACCGACGCCATCGACCGGCTCCACACGACGGCCGAGTCCCACGACCGGGTGATGGTCGTAGAAGTGATGGGGCGCCACGCCGGTTGGATCGCCACCACGGCCGGAATCGCCGGCGGGGCCGCCGAGATCATGGTCCCGGAGGAACCATTCGACATCCAAGCCGTAGCCGACCGGCTCAAGGCCCGGCACGACAAGGGGCGCTTCGCTTCGCTGGTGGTTGTCGCCGAGGGAGCGACTCCGGTCGAAGGGTCGATGGTTCTCCAATCGCGAGACAAAGACGCCTTCGGACACGTTCGTCTCGGCGGTATCGGAAACCTCGTCGCCGAGGAGATCGAAAGCCGCACTGGCTTCGAAACCCGCGTGACGATCCTCGGCCACGTGCAGCGGGGTGGCACTCCGACCGCGTACGACCGCGTTCTCGCCACCCGCTTCGGCGTGGCAGCCATCGACGCTGTCCACGACGAAGCGTTCGGCTCGATGGTGGCGCTGCATGCCGGCGAGATCATCCGCGTCTCGTTGGCCGACGCCGTGGCCGAACTCAAGACGATCGATCCTCGCCTGCTCGAGGTGGCGAGGGTCTTCTCCGGCTAGGTCACCAGCGTCCGGATACGCCTCGGAGTCCACGCGCGAACTCCTCGACTCGCTTGCGGGTAGCCGGGGAAGTGTCGAGGGGCAGCGATCCCGGTGCATAGAACTCAACCGAGTCAATCTCAGGCGATGTCCGCGGCGTGCCCTCCCAAATTCCGACCGGGGCAATGAAGACGGCGATGAAGGCCGTTTGCTGACCTTCGCGTCCGGTGTAGACGCCGAGGAGCTCGAGTTGGTCGGGGTCTCGTACATCGAGCGACGTCTCCTCCTTGAGCTCCCGCGCCGCGCATTGCGCCATGGTCTCGGACCGCTTGGCGCCGCCACCGGGAAAACGCAACACCTGCCGGTCGTAGCTGTGGCGGACCAGCATCACCGCGCCTGCCTCGTCCACGACGATCGTCTGCGCTCCGATGGTGCGGGGACGCAGTACGAACCAGGCGAGGCGTCTGCCGACGGCGGCCACTCTTACGGCGGTGCGAAGGCTCAGGATTTCCTTCACCGCGGGATGGGTCCCGCCGCGGCCTCGGCTTCGTCCACCAACTTGAACAACTCGGCGGCGATGCCCGCCGATCCGGCCATGACCAGGCCCCACGCTTCACCATCGCCAGGCCGCCTGACCACGGCGCCGGCTTCTTCCGCCACCAAGGCGGCTGCGGCGTGATCCCACGGCGCGAGGCCTCGCTCGACATGGGCATCCAGGCGCCCCGACGCGACCCAGCACAGATCGAGCGCGGCAGAGCCGATTCTGCGGATGTCACGGACTAGGGGCAACAGCCGAGCCACGACCCGGGCCTGCCACTCCCGCTGGTCGGACCGGTAACTGAAGCCGGTTCCCACCAGCGCCTGGCCCAGGACCGTCGTCCCCGACGGGCTGATGCGATTTCCATCCAGGTAGGCGCCACCGCCTCGGGTGGCGGTGAACGTCTGGTGGCGCACCGGGTCGTACACGCAGCCCACCAAGGGCCCTTCATCGTCCTCGATACCTATCGAGACGCAGAACGCATCGATGCCGTAGACGAAATTCGTGGTGCCATCGATGGGGTCGATGACCCAACGCCGGCCGGTAGTGCCTCGCGAGGATGCCCCCTCTTCGCCGACGATCGCATCGTCGGGATAGGCGGCAGTGATGGCAGCGACGACGAACTGCTCCGCAGCCCGGTCGGCGTCGCTGACAAGGTCGGTGTCGCTGGTCTTGGTCGTCAGCCCTGAAGGTTCGCGGGTTCGGAAGTCCATGACGAGCCGGCCTGCATCCCTCGCGGCAGCAACCGCCACCTCGAGCACCGACGTTGTATCCACCAACACGGTTTAGCTTGTGTTGGATGGCGAGCGGATTCATAGACCTGCGGTCCGACACGGTCACTCAGCCGACTCGCGCCATGCGGGAGGCGATGGCGTCGGCGGAGGTGGGCGACGATCTCTACGGCGAGGACCCGACCGTCAATTACCTAGAGGATATTTTCGCCGCCCGGGTCGGCAAGGAGGCCGCCGTGTACGTGCCTTCGGGCACCATGGCCAACCAGATCGCCATACGCATGCAAGCGCCGGCCGGCTCGGTGGTCATCGCCTCCCGCCGTTCGCACGTAGTCGTGCACGAGGCCGGTGCCGCCGCGCTCAACGCCGGTATCCAGTTCCTCCTCGGCGACGAAGAAGACGACGGCCAGCTCGCGGCGGGGCTCGTGGAGTGGGGGATCGAGGCGGCCGAACATCACCAGCCCGAGCCGAGCCTTCTCTGCTTGGAGAACACCTACATGCCAGCATCCGGTGCCCCTTGGGATCTGGCCGAGATGCAGGGAGTGGTGGCCGCCGCGAGAGCCGGCGCACTCAAGGTGCATCTCGACGGAGCGAGGCTGTTCAACGCCGAGGCGGCCACCGGCACGACCGCGGCCGCGTATTCGGCCGAGGCCGACACCGTGATGTGCTGTCTGTCGAAGGGACTGTGCGCGCCCGTCGGCTCAGTCCTGGCCGGCACCGAGGAAGACATGGCGCGTGCTCGTGGGGAGCGTCAGCGCCTCGGCGGCGGCATGCGCCAGGCCGGCGTCATCGCCGCGGCCGGCGTCGTCGCCCTGGAACGGATGGTGGACCGGCTCCCCGAAGACCACGCCCGGGCTCGACGCCTCGCCGATGCCGTCGCGGAGCGGTGGCCGGACGCGGGATGCGATCCCGACAAGGTCCGGACGAACATCGTGACGTGGCGACATGTAGACACGCCGTCGGTTCTGTCGCATTTCGAATCTGAGGGAATCCGGGCGGGCACAATCGCGCCGGGCGTCCTGCGACTGGTGACCCACAACGACATAGACGACGAGTGCATAGAGCGAGCCGCCAAGGCAATCTCGTCGGCTCCCTAGGCAGCGGTGGCCCGACTTCACGCTGACGTCCCGGCGTCCGCCCTGGCGGTGTTCGCCCACCCCGACGACACCGAGTCCGCGTGCGGAGGCACGTTGGCGCGCTGGGTCGGCGCGGGGGCAACCGTCAATGTCGTCATCTCCTGTACGGGCGACAAGGGGTCGTCGGACCAGTCGGCCAAGCCGCCCGCGCTGGCCAAGAAGCGCCGGAAGGAAGCGTCCTCGGCGATGGCCGCCCTCGGCGTCGAGTCGGTCGTCCATCTCGGACATGGCGACGGAACTATCGGCGAGACCACAGAGATCCGCGGTGAAGTGGTGCGCCTTATACGGGAGTTCTGCCCGGATGTCGTCATGGCCCCCGATCCGACCGCCGTGCTCTTCGGCCAGCACTACGTGAACCATCGCGACCACCGGGAGGTGGGCTGGGCCGTCCTCGATGCCGCCGCCCATGAGGCCGGCCTGCCGCACTACTGGCCGGACCACGGCCCGGCTCATCAGCCAACCGAGCTATGGCTGGCGGGGACGCTGGAGCCGGACACCTGGGTGGACATCTCCGGCACGCTCGAGACGAAAACCAGTGCCCTGATGTGCCATGAGTCCCAGCTCGAGGAGCCCGGGGAGTGGCTCCGCCGGGTGGTGGAGCGCCGAGCCGAAGAAGACGGCAGGGCGGCGGGCGTCGATTACGCGGAGGGGTTCCGCCGGCTGCTGCTCGGGTGACCCGGCCCCGCCTTCCACTCGGCCATCGCCCGCAGGACGAGCACGGCCACCACGGAAATGCCGCCGGCTGCGCAAGCGGCGCCGACCAGCGCGCCGATCCCGCGGAGGTTGGTGCAATCGCCGGTGCAACCGATTCCGGCGAAGCCGGCTCCGATGAGAGCACCCAGCAGACCTGACACCACGATCGCCAGGAAGGCGACGACTCGCGACGTGACCGAGGGGATGGCCGATACCTTGTCCCCGGGCACGGCGAAGATGGTAGAGACGATGGCGACCCAGCCCCGAACGATCCTGCATCTGGACATGGATGCCTTCTTCGCGGCCGTCGAGGTCTTGCGCGACCCGTCGCTGAGGGGAAAGCCGGTCATCGTCGGGGGCGAGGGGGCCCGCGGTGTGGTTGCCGCCTGCACTTACGAGGCCCGGGCATATGGCATCCACTCGGCCATGCCATCGGTGCGGGCCCGCCGGCTGTGCCCCCACGCCGTATTCGTGGGCGGTGACTTCGCCACGTACAGCGATGTGAGCCGCGATCTTCACGCCATCCTTAGCGAGTTCACGCCGCTGGTCGAGGGGATCTCGCTGGATGAGGCCTTCATGGATGTCACTGGAGCCAATCGACTGTTCGGCACCGGCGAGACCATTGCCCACGAGCTACGCCGGCGGGTTCAGGAAGAGCTGAGTTTGACGTGCTCGGTTGGAGTCGCCCCCGTGAAGATGATCGCCAAGCTGGCCTCCGAGGCGGCCAAGCCCCGCGCCGAACTCTCCCGGGGCCGGCCGGTCGTTCGCCCCGGCAAAGGCGTCTTCGTGGTGGAGCCCGGCACCGAGCTGGAGTTCCTGTGGCCCCTGCCACTGCGGGCATTGTGGGGCGTGGGGCCCGCCACAGAGAAGCGGCTCAGCGAACTCGGCGCGGCCACAGTCGGAGACCTCGCCGCGCTGCCGGTGGAAGTGGTGACCGCCCGCGTCGGCGAGGCGGCCGGGCGCCATCTGCACGAACTCTCGTGGGCCAGAGATCCCCGCCCGGTCGTGTCCGAGCGGGAAGCGAAGTCGATCGGCCACGAGCAGACGTACTCGTCGGACCTCGTGGACGACGGGCGACTGAGCCTGGAGGTGGTCCGGCTATCGGACGGGGTTGCGGCCCGGCTGGCCGAAGTAGGTCTCGCGGGCCGGACGGTGACGCTCAAGGTCCGCTTTGCCGATTTCCGGACCATCACCCGCTCCGCCACGGAGCCCCTGCCGCTGTCGGGTGGCCCGCAAATTGCCAGGGTTGCAAAGAAGCTGCTGGCGTCGGTTGATCCGGGCGCCGGAATCCGCCTGCTGGGAGTAAGCATGAGCAACCTCATCGAGGGATCTCAGCTGTCGTTCGACGATGCCTCCTCGGAGGGAATCGTGACGCCGGCGGTGGACGAGGTGCGGCGCCGTTTCGGGCCGGGGGCCATAGGCCCGGCCGCACTGGTGGACTCCGGACGGGTCGGCATCCTCAGACGCGGGGACCAGCAATGGGGACCGACGAAGTCGCCACCGGACCGGGCGGACACCAAACCCGATGTTCCCGAGGTAGCTCCGAATGGGGAAGACGATATGGTGGAACCAGAAAGTCGCGTGGAAGACCAAGTCAATCCAGACCGAGGGCGGAGGAGTTAGCGGTGCCGCTTTCCGAAGAAGAGCAGCGGGTACTCCGCGAGATCGAGCGCAGCTTCTACGAGAACGACCCTGAGTTCGCGCGACAGGTCTCGTCCAAGACCCTTTACCGGCACGCCGGTCGAAACCTCCGTTGGGCAGCGCTCGGGTTCATCGCCGGCCTCGTCGTACTCGTGGCCTCTTTCGCCTCCTACCTGATTCTCGGAATCCTGGGCTTCCTCGGCATGCTGTTCTCGGCGCTCATCTTCGAGCGCAACCTGCGGGCGATGGGCAAGGCCGGGCTCCAGTCGATCTCCGAGAACGTGCGCTCCAGGGGCGGCATGGGCGGCCTCGACGACGCCAAGCGCCGCTTCCGCCAGCGTTTCCAGCGCTAGCTACCCCAAGCCTCCGCTACGTTTCGGCCTATGGCTGGAGTGCTGCCCCCTGAGGTGGAGGAACTGTTCGACGCAGCCTTGGTTGGCGAACTCACCGTGGTGGGTCGGAAGGGCCGGCCGATCACGTACCCGCTGATTCCGCTCTACGACGGCCAATACGTCTATCTGACCTCGGCGGTCCTGTTCTCCAAGAAGCTGGGTCACATCAAGGCCAACCCGAAGGTGTCGATCTCCTTGAGCGATCCCGTGGCCGTCCCGGCCGCGAATTTCGCCCGAGTCACCCTGCAGGGCGACGCGGAAGTGATCGAGGACGACACCCATGAGGGTTGGGAGGAGCTGCTTCCCCTGTGGAGGGCGAAGGAGCCGGTGATCGACTCGTTCGTCAAGAAGCGCTTCGCCATACCGCTGTTCTTCGAGCGCTCCATCATCCGCATCACTCCGAAGCGGGTGCTCTATTGGCGGGGGGGCGACACCGAAGTCGACCCGCAGGTATTCGAACTCGAAGGCGTGAGCTGATGACGACCCTGACCACGCGCGAAGCCGTAACCCGAGCCCGCGGATACAGACAAGCAGTGCTCTCCTGGGTCGGGGCCGACGGGTATCCGATGAGCGTCAGCGGATCCTTCCGAACCGACGCAACCGCGGGCACGGTGGTGGTAGGCCCGCTACCGACGAGTTCGCGCCCGCCCGCCGGCCAAGAAGTCTGTGTGACCTTCAGCCACATCCGTCCTCAGCGTGGGGTGGGCTACGACGAACGCCGCTACATCAACCTGTGGGGTCCGGCGACGCACGACGGAGGATCGGTCCGCGTGGTCGCCGATCGCGCCAGCGGCTGGGACGAGGCCGAAGTCCCGTTCTTCGAATACGCGGAGCGCAACGTCCCGCGAGCCCGGTCCTACATGGAGAATCTGGGCGCGCAGTTGCGCCTGTCGCCGTTTTGGAAGTTCTTCCTGGCGACCCGTCTTCCTTTCCTGACCGCGACCATCATTCCGGTCTCACTCGGGGGAGCGGTGGCCGCCAGCCATGGCAGCTTCCATTGGGGCTGGTTCCTCCTCACGCTGCTGGGGGCCGCCTCGGTCCACTTGGGCCTCAACATGGCCAACGACCTGTTCGACGACATCAACGGCGCCGACGCCGCCAACGTCACCCCGACGCCGTTCAGCGGCGGCTCGCGTGTTCTCCAATACGGGCTCGTATCTCGACGCGGAATGCTCGGCGCCTGCGTGGGCTTCTACCTCTTCGCCGCGGCGATCGGGCTGTTGCTGGCGGCCACTCGCACTTGGTCGATTCTCTGGGTCGGCGTGGTAGGCGTCGTGCTGTCGCTGGTATACAGCGCGCCGCCCTTCCGCTTGGTGCATCGTGGGCTGGGCGAACCGGTCACGGCTCTTGGCTTCGGGCCGGTGATGGCGGTGGGCGCTTATCTCGCCGTGGCGCAGGAGTGGAACTGGGAGCCGGTCCTGGCCTCTATCCCGGTGGCGATCTTCGTGGCCCTGATCCTGTACGTGAACCAGGTCCCCGACCGCATCGGTGACGCAGTCGTCGGAAAGCGCACTCTGATCGTCCGCTGGCCCAAGGCACGGGTCATCGCGGTGTACACCGGCCTGGCGGCGATCGCCTTCGTCGTCATCGGCGTGAACGCGCTGACCAGCGTCAGCCCCATATGGACGCTGGCTGCGCTAGTGACTGTTCCGCTCGCCCTACGCGTGCGCCGTGGCCTCGTCAAGCACTACGACCAGCCCTACGCGCTGATGCCGGCGATGCAGGACAACATCGTGCTCCACCTGACTAGCGGGCTGCTGCTGATCATCGGCTACGTGGTGCACAACCTGCTGGCCTGACAGCTCACCCAAGTCACGGCCGGGGATCGAGGATCCTCTTGAGCTTGGTTCCGCGGGGGGCGTTGCTCCATACCGACCGCTCCACCGTTTCGGCCGCGCTTACCGCTGACGGCACGGTGTCGGCCGGCAGAACTTCGGCATAGCTCGCGCTGGTCGCATCGGTGGCCAGTCGTTCCAGAGCTCGGCGGGCATCCGGCGGGACCGATCCTCCGGCTCGTCGGGCGTGCTCAACCAGCGTCTCTGATGGCCTCCGTCGGGCGCGCGCCAGACGAAGCGACTCGTCGGCTTCAGCCCACGCAACCAGAACCCGCTCGGCCGCGGTGCGGGCGGCCGCCCGCCGCCGGCGTCGTCGGGCCCTACGGACGAGTGGGACCGTCACCGCCCACAGACCTACCAGGACGGCAACCGCGAGCGCCGTGATGAGGAGAAAAGAAAGAGTCCGAACGAGCCCGTCCGTAGCGCCGGGGGTTTCTTCAGGAGCGACGGTGGTAGTAGTCGCGGCTTGAGGCGGAGGGGTGGTGCCGCCGGTTTCGGAGGGAACCACCGATGTCGCGGGGGTCTCACCCTCGGCTCCGCCACTCTCTTGAGCTTCGGGGACTCCGGTGTAGGACTCGGCTCCTGGCGCGCCGCGTCCCGGCGTTGGCTCGAACAGCACCCAACCGGCGCCCTCGATGTACACCTCGGGCCACGCGTGGGCGTGGATCCCCTTCACCCGGAAGACGCCGGCCTCCTGGTCGAAATCGCCGGGGGTGAAGCCGACCGCGACGCGGCTGGGCAGGCCAACCATCCTGGCCAGCACCGCGTACGAGCCGGCGAACTGCTCGCAGTAGCCGCGCCTGGTCTCCAGCAAGAAGTTCTCGAGTGCCTGGCCGCCGTGACCCTGGTCGACATCGATGTCATAGGTGAACTCATCTCGAAGGAAGTTCTGCAACGCCAGTGCCTTCTCGAAGGGGGTTTGGGCGTCGGCGGCGCCGACGATCCGGCCGGCGAGCTCGTGCACCCGCTGCGAGATCTCGGGCGGCAGCTCAAGATGGCTCTGCATGGAAGAACGGCTTAGCGCCGTGGGCGAATTCAGCTCTGTCCGGGTGAACGCGGGCCGGCGCGAACGGACGGTGTAGTTGAGCCCGTCGGATGTCGGAAACTTGCTGATGATGCTTCCGGATTCGGCGTTGTAGCTAACGCCCTCGACGCCTTCGATCTCGACCGCCTGGTAAGCAGCGGGCAGCCAGATGCTGGCGAGCTCGTTGATCGAGTATTCCTGCAAGATGTCCTCGGCGGACCTCGGCTGCGGACCGAACTGCTCCAGCTCTCGTCCCGACTGCCGGTAGCTGTCATTGGAAGACCAGATCTGGCCGTTGAACGTGTCCAAGGCGGTCAATCTCCAGTACGCCTTCTGGTTGGTCCTCACCGCGAACGCTTCGCTCTGGGATCGCTCGGTGAGTCGGCCTCGGATGTCGACTAGCGGGCTGATGGTCGTGCGCTTCCCCGGGCCGGTGTCGCTCTCGTCGTGCACTCCGATCAGCGGAGGATCGTTTGCCCCAGGCAGCCTGGGGCCGATGAGGATCGCCGCGCCCACTGCCAGGACGGTCAACATCGCCGCGCCAGACAGGAGGGGCGTGATCGACGAGGAAGCCGGGGTGCCGCCCGACGCCGTGGCCCGAGACCCGAGCCAGGGCGTCGACGTCACCCGCACGCGCGCCCAGTGGAGGCAGATCACGCCCAAGATGGCGACGATCTGGCTGGCGATGGCCCACCACTGCCAGCGATCCGAACCCAGTAACGAGGTGAAGACGAACAAGCCGAAGGCCGGAACGACCGACTCCCAGCTCGAGCGGACGCGGAACGCGGCCCAGTCCGCCATCAGGGCGACCAGGCCAACGCCGAGCAAGGCGCCCAGCAGGAATCCGGTCTCGGGCTCCACCGGCGCAACCACTTGTCCGAACTTCTCGTTGGCCTCCGATAGCGCCTGAGTGGCCGCGTCGAGCGTGCCTTTCCACGGAATACCGGCCACCGTGGTGCCGGGCAGCACCGTCCATGCGGCCACGAGGATGAGGGCCGCGGCACTGATCGGCAAGGTCAGCAGGCCCCCGATGCCCAGGCGCCTGCAGGCCCACGCCGTTCCGTGCACTAGCAGGGCGGCGGCTACAACAGGAACGAGAAAGGACGAGTTCGAGAACAACCGGCCCATGCCCACCGCCGTTACCAGGGTGAGAATGGTCAGCGCCGCCGTGGTGACGTCGTCCTGTGCGGCCTGAGGGACAACCCGGCGGGACGGCCCACTCACTGGGATGCCCCGCTCACCGGGACGCACCTCGACGAGTCGCCATAGCGCGGTTCCACGCTTCGGGGAATGGCGTCTCGGCCGTCACCCTTACAAGCTTGGCTCCGGAAGTCCCCTTTTCGGGCGCGGCCTTCCGCCGGCCGGGTTCATTGGTGGCGGCCCACTTGTCGTAGGAGCCCCGCTCGAACAGCACGATCGACACATGGCCGAAGCGCCCGCCGAGTCGGCCGGGCGCGGCGAGGTCATTCGGTCCGGCCCGGTCCGTGGTCACGAGCGCCAACGCACCGGCGGTAGCTCCCCGTCGCAGTCCGGCGAGGACCGTGCCCATCTTCCCGTCGTCGGCACCTACCACCGCGAGGCGCTCGAGGATCACCTCGGTGTGGCCCCGGCCCGATCCGAATCCTGTGTCATAGCCGGACGTCGTGACGAGCCGCAGTAGGGCCCGGTGGTGCCAGGACGCCGTGATGATGCTGGCTGCGGCCGACACGGCCATTTCCAACGACTCGGCCGTGTGGACCGAACGCCGGAGGTCCAACACCACGGTGGCCCGGCCCTGCCACGGCATCTCGTCCTGGCGAATCATCAGTTCACCGAGCTTGGCGGTGGATTTCCAGTGAACCCGGCGGAGGTCGTCGCCGATCTCGTACTCGCGGAGCGCATAGAGCTCGTCGCCCGACGGCCCGAGCGTCGTGGGGTGGTCCGTGCCCGAGAGCGGATCCTGACCCATCGTGTAAGGCAACGGCGATATGGCATCGACGCGGGGATAAACAGTGAGCTCCGTGACGGGCGCGACCTCCCGGCGTGACACCGAGAGGCCGAAGGGATCCGTGCGCTCCAACGTGAGCGGACCCAGCGAGTAGATGCCGCGCTTCTCCGCTGGAAGTAGGTAGGCGCCGTGCTGCCGGTCGGCGGCGGCCATCGGGGGGAGCAGAAAGCGCGCTTCGCGTTCTCCGAAGGGATCGATAGCCGTGAGCGAAGGGCTTCGGCGCGAATCGAGGTTGCGCATGGTCAGCTCGACGCGGCTCGACGTGCCGGCGTGCACGCGAGGCGGACGCAACTCCCGGGACGCGGTCACGTTCAGCGAGGGCCAACGGACAGTGACGACCGCGGCAAGCACGAGGGCGGCGGCCGCGGCGGCGAGGGCGTAGAGCTCGATCAGGCCCAGGACCCGGCCCGTCCCTCCAAGCAGGAGGCTTCCGAGCAGCAGAAGCCAGCCTCGCCTGGAGGGCAAGACGCCTACCGCCTGCCGGTGGGAACCGGGACTGAATCCAGCACCTCGTCGAGCACATCTTCGACGCTGGTGCCGCCGAGTCCGGCCTCGGGCGTCAACACGAGGCGGTGCTCGATCACGTGGGCGGCGAGGTCCTTCAGGTTGTCGGGCACGACGTAGTCCCGGCCTTCGGACGCAGCCAGAGCGCGGGCGGCGCGCTGGAGCGCGAGGCATGCCCGCGGGGACATGCCCAGCGCCAAGCTCGGGTGCTGGCGGGTGGCTTCCGCGAGGTCCACGACGTAAGCCTTGAGACTCGGCGCCACGTGAATGCCGCGGGCGAGTTGGACCATGTTCTCGACGTCGGCGGGCTTGATCACCGCGCTGATCTCGTCGAGCGCGGCGGCGCCTCCCTGGCTGTCGAGCATCTCGATTTCAGAGGCGCGGTCCGGATACCCCATCCGGACCCGCATCAAGAAGCGGTCCATCTGGCTCTCGGGAAGTGGATAGGTGCCTTCGTGCTCGACGGGGTTCTGGGTGGCGAGGACCATGAACGGGTTCGGCAGCGGGTAGGTGGTCGCATCAACGGTCACCTGCCGCTCCTCCATCGCTTCGAGGAGCGCCGATTGCGTCTTGGGCGAGGCGCGGTTGATCTCGTCGCCGACGACGATATTGGCGAAGACCCCGCCGGGGCGGAACTCGAAGCTGCCCTTGCTTCGGGCGTACACCGTCACGCCGGTCACGTCCGAGGGAAGTAAGTCAGGTGTGAACTGGATGCGGTTCCACTCACAGTCCAGGCTGCGGGCCATGGCCTTTGCCAGGGTCGTCTTTCCTACTCCGGGTACGTCTTCGATGAGCAGATGGCCTTCGGCGACCATGCACACCATGGCGAGGCGGATGGCGTCGTCCTTGCCCTGGATGACGTAGGAGACGTTGTCCACCACGGCTTCGAAGGTCTCTGCGAACCGGCCAACTGTCCGCGCCGCGCTCCGGGCTCTTGCCATCAACGGCCCATCTTTTCGCGCCCGGAGCTCTCGTCGCGACCGGAGACCCATTCGCGGACCCGGCGGTCGAGCACCTCGAGTGGAAGGGCCCCGGAGCCCAGCACGAAGTCGTGGAAGGCGCGGATGTCGAAGTCGGAACCTTGTTCTGCCTCCACGAAGGCCCTGAGCTCTTTGATCTTCAGCTCGCCGAGTTTGTAGGCCAAGGCCTGAGCGGGCCACACGAGGTACCGGTCGACCTCCACGACGATGTCATGGCCCGCCTTGCCCGCATTGGCGGTGAAGAACTCGATCGCCTTGTCACGTGACCAGCCCAACGCATGCATACCGGTGTCGACTACCAGGCGGATAGCCCGCCACATCTCATACGTGAGCTGGCCAAAACGAGAGTGGGGGTCCTGGTAGAGGCCAAGGTCCGGCCCAAGGCTCTCGGCATACAGGCCCCATCCCTCGACGTACGCGGTGTAGCCCGACCAGCCCCGTCGGAACCGCGGAACGTCTTCGAGTTCCTGCGCCAGGGCGATCTGGAGGTGGTGGCCCGGCACCGCTTCGTGCAAGGTGAGGGCTTCCATCTCCCACCGGGGTCGGGACGCAAGGTCGTAGGTGTTGGCGTAGTAGTAGCCGGGCCGGTTGGCCTCCGGCGATCCCGGCATGTAATAGGCCGTCGTCTGCGATCGCTCGGTGTGTGCCGGAACCGGCAGTACTCCGTAAGGCAGCCGGGGCAGCCGCCCGAACAACCGGCAGAGCTCGGGATCGACGCGCTTGCAAATGTCGCGGTAGGCGACCAGGAGCGACTCAGCATCGGTGAAGAAGAACTGCGGGTCGTTCCGGAGATGCTCGAAGAACTCCTCGAGTCCGCCGTCGAAGCCGGCTTCGGCCTTGACGATTTCCATCTCCGACCGGATGCGAGAGACCTCCGCCAGCCCGATCTCGTGGATCTCGCCAGCCGTCAGATCCGTCGTCGTGGACGATCGGATCGAGTGGGCGTACCAGGCTTCGCCGTCTGGCAGCTCGCTGGCCGCAGTCGACTCGCGCGCCCCCGGCACGTAGCTGTGCTCGATCCAGTCCGCGAAGTCGGCGAAGGCCGGCGCGACCGTATCGAGCACGACTGGAGCGGCCTGGCGCTTGGCTTCGCCGTCGAGCACGGCGAGGAACGGATTGACGGTTGGGTCGATGGAGGCGCAGGCGCGCACCTGGTCAGGCAGATCGCGCAGAGTGATCCGCGGGGGAGTGATGCCCCCCGTGAGGCCCTCTTCGAGCAGGTCGCGAACTTGGGAGACAAGGTCGGGAAGCGCCTGCAAACGAGCCAAGACATTGCCCACGCCCTCGGGGCTCTCGGCCGGGGTCGCTCCCAGCAACGTCGAGGTGTCCTGCTGCACGCCTTGCATCTGCGAGATGGCGAGGAGCTCACGGGGAAAGGCGGTGCCTTCTACGGCGCGACGGGTGTTGTATTCGAGCAGGTCATAGGACAGGCGGTCGGCTTCGCCGAGCTCGTCACGGTTAATCGACGCCAGCACTTTCAGCGGCTCGCCGACCTCGGCTTTGCGGCGGTCGATGGCCGAGCGTGAGTAGTCGGTCCACCGGTGGTCGTGCCCGGGGTGCCCGAAGTAGGTAGCGGCCTCGGGCGACTCCTCCATGGCGTGGTCCCACACCAGGTCGAAGAGCTGATGGAGGCGCTTGTCGGCTGGCTCGGCCTCGGCCGAAGCGATGATGGACCGGCAGGCCGCGGGGAAGTCCATGGGCGGCTCAAGTTACCGGGCGCCTGAGCGATTCAAACGCAGATCATGATGGGAGAACGTGAGACGAGACCTAGCGCTGGCAATTTTGCGGCGACCGCACCTCTGGCGGATCGCCCTCATCGAGACGTTTCGCATGGCGCCGCGGGGCTGGTGGCGGCGCAGGCCCTTCCTTCCCTTCGGCGACCCGAAGTACCTCGGCTTCCGCTCCGTCACCCAGTACGGCTCTCCTGATCGCGAGCCGCAGCCTGATGACGTGGTCGCGTGGTTGGAGTGGTGCAGAGCGAGCAGCCGTCGGTGACGGGTCGCGGGATTCCTCGCCTGCACGGGTAAAGTTGGCAGCTGATGGGGCAACCGGGGCCACCACCGATGCTGACCGCGCGGTCTTCGCGCCGCTGACATGTCGCGGGCGCTCGTACTCAATGCTTCGTACGAACCGCTCTGCGTGGTCGCCACGCGACGGGCACTGATCCTGGTCATAGGCGGTAAAGCCGAGTTGGTGCATCCGGGAGCGGGAGTATTCCGGTCCGAGCGGGCCGCGTTCCCCGAACCGTCGGTCGTGCGGCTGACCCACTATGTGAAGGTGCCCTTCCGTGCCCGCGTGGCCCTCAACCGGCGAGCAGTGTTCGCGCGCGACGGCCATCGCTGTCAGTACTGCGGCGCCGCCGCGGAGAACCTCGACCATGTGGTGCCGAGAAGCAAGGGCGGCCTCCATACGTGGGAGAACGTGGTGGCGGCCTGCCGGCCCTGCAACACCCGCAAGGAGGATCGCCTGCTGGCCGAGTCGGGTCTCAAGCTGCGAAGCCTCCCGTCGGCGCCACGGGCCAGAGCGTGGGTCGTGATGGCGGCCGGGGCGCTGCGCCCCGACTGGGAGCCGTACCTCGAGGCTTCGCTGTCAGCGTCGGCGTGAGAGGCGGCGGCGCGTGGTCGTTCTCCACTGCGACCGGCACCTCCCAACAACTGCACGACCGTCCCCGCCCCGAGCCCATGGCGCGGCAGGTGGTCACATGCCGACCGATCGGCCGCGCCGTGGTGCTCGGCAGCACCCAGGCGGCGCCCCCGGTTGAGGCCCTGCCCGCCGGCGTGGCGCTGGCCCGACGAACGAGCGGGGGAGGAGCGGTTTGGGTCGCACCGGGGGAGTTTGTGTGGGTGGAGGTCGACCTGCCCGCCGGTGATGACCTGTGGGACGACGACGTCGGCAAATCGTTCATGTGGCTCGGCCACGTGTGGGCTCAGGCGCTCAAGAAAGCCGGCGTCGGGGGAGCGACTGTCTGGGACGGCGGGTTGAAATGCGGCCCCGCCGGCCGGGAGCTGTGCTTCGCCTCGCTCGGCCCTGGTGAAGTGAGCGTGGCCGGACGCAAGGTCGTCGGCCTCAGCCAGCGCCGGACCCGCGAAGGCACGCGCTTCCACTGCGCTGCGCTGTTGCGCTGGTCGCCATTGCCACTCGCTCGCACGATGGGCGTCCCCGAAGCCGCCTGGCCCGAGCTCCAGGAACTGGCAGCAGGCTTGGACGTCACCCCGGAGGAATTGATCGCCGCCTTCCTCGAGGCGCTGTAAAGCGCGGCATATCGGCGACGGGCTTCCAATAGGCTTTCCCGCATGTGCAATCGGGTATTTGTTACGGCGGTCCTGTTCGCATCTCTGACGGCGGGTGCTCTCGCCCCGCCTGGCACGGCGGCGACTTCGGTCGAGTGGGAAGACCCGGCCGGCGACGCCAACGGCGCGCCCCGGGTCGAGTCGACGCCCCGGCCGTCGGATCCCGAGTTGGACATCCTCTTCGCCAGCTACGCCGTGCAGGGGGAGAACCTCGTGGCGTCCATCCGGCTCGAGAAGCTCGGCACCGCTCCTGGCTCCTTTGGGTCGATTTACCGGTTCTACTTCACCCATAAGGACGCGAACTACTACATGATGGCTCGGACCGCCACGCCCGAGTATCCATATTCAACCGACCCGCGTTTCTATCGCATGGCCGAAAATGAGATCGAAGATTCCGAAGAGTTGAAGTGCGACTGCAAGGTGACGTTCGATGCCAAGGCCAACACCGTGTCCTTCTCTCTGAAGATGGCCGCGCTCAAGAAGGCGTTGAAGGGTGGTGGCGAGCTGACCGATCTGTATGTCAAGACCCTTCGGCGGGCCAATTTGTTCATCGACGCCGACACCGCCCGCGCGCCGGAGAAGGCCTCGCTGACGGTCTGACTCTCCCGGCGCCTTCGGAGCGTCGCCCGGCTCGGTAGCCCAACTCATGGCGGCGACCTCTCGCCGCCTGACGAGGTGACCCGCACCCACTTGCCGCCCTTGCAGACCACGCGGCCGGCTTCCTTCTCCCGATTATCGAACCCACACATGGGGTTCAGGTTGTCCTCCGACGTCGGACCGCCCCGGGAGAAAGGTTGCGCATGATCCCATTGAATATGGGCGGTGCGGTCGCAACCCTCGACGATGCAGATGACCTGACCCTGGTCGAGCACGCTCCGTACTAACAAAGC